>JAKEEW010000334.1 GCA_022616375.1 Sporichthyaceae bacterium | reverse complement strand
TCGAACAGCCGCTCGAACAGCTCCAGGTGCGCGTCGTCCTTGACCAGGCAGCTGCGTAAGGCCGCTCTGGTCACCGGGCGGTTCGTGACGTCAACGGCGGCCAGCGCCCGGACCGCGTCGATGGTCTCTCCGGAAGACACCGGAATGCCGGCCCGGCGCAGGCCTCCGGCGAGCGCCACGACCAGGCCGGTAGCCAGCTCGGCGGGCGTGGACGGTCCATCCGAACTGTCGTACGCTCCGCGAACGGACGTTCGCATGATGAACACCCTAGGGAGCCGGTGTGGGCGTGCCAACCACGCTCGTCGCGCTGGAGCTGACGCTGCGACGCGAGCACGATCCGGTCCGGCAGGGCCACATCGCCCACCTGGCCGGCCGGCTCGGCTACCGGGCGGTCTGGCTGCCGGTCGACTCCGCGACCCGGCCCGACCCGGCAACGCTCGACCTGCTCGCGATCGAGGCGGATCCGGCCCGGCTCGGTCTCGTGGTTCGCAGCACGGCGGATGGGGCCACAGACAGTGGCCCAGCCGGGCTGGCGCAGTGGCTGACCGGTACCGCCGATGCATTGGTCGAGCTCGGCGGCACGGTCACGGCCACGGCCGCGGACTCGGACCGGGCGACCCTAGTCGAGGCGGTCGGGGGAGCGGCCGGCTGGCGAGCCAGGGTCCGCACCACGGAGCTCGATCTCGCCGCGGCCGGCTTCGTCGTCCATGCGGACAGCCGGGACGCGGCGGTCACCGAACTGGCCAGGGCGCGCGCCGCCCGCGCCGCGGCCGGGCTGACCAGGGCGGAGTTTCCGCTGGTCGTGGCGCTCCCGGTGGCGATCGGCCGGACCATGAGCGAGGCGGTGGCCAGGGCGCTGCGCGACCCGGCACTCGGCGCCGAGCACGATCCGCGAGTGGCCGGCCTGTTCGGCAGGCTCGAAGACGCGCAGGAACAGGCGCTTGCGCTGGCCGCGGCCGGTGCCGATGTGATCAGGGCCACCCTGGCCGACGAAGCGGACGTGGTCGACCTGCTCGCCCAGCTGCGCTCGGTCGCGGTCGGCCCGACACCGGTGCTGCACGCTCGCGACCGCGACTGAGCCGGTTCCTTCCGGTCGAGTAGGGTTCCGGATCCCGGCTGTTCCGGATCCCGGCGAAGCCGGATCGGCTCCTCGGCGCGTCTAACCACTGCAGAGCCCGATAAGTGATCTCGGCTGCGATGCAGCAGATCCGGTGGGCTGGGGCCTTTGGTAGGACAGCGCAGGCAATCCAGGAGGTGCGGTGCAGCCACCGACGATCGAGGAGTTCGTGGCGGCTCGAGGCGAGGCGCTGTTGCGCGGCGCGCTGATGCTGTGCGGCAGCCCGCACGAGGCCGAGGATCTCGTCCAGGCCGTGCTGGCCAAGGTCTACCCGCGCTGGGCGCGGATCTCGACCCTGGACCAGCCGGAGGCGTACGTCCGCAAGGTGCTGGTGCACGAGCAGCTGCGCCGGTCCAGGCGGCGGTGGCGCCGGGAGCTCGCGATGCCGGCGGTGCACGCCGAGCCGGCGGCATCCGATGACACCGACGCCTACGCCAGCCGGGACGCGGCCTGGTCGCTGCTGGCCGGACTGCCGGGCCGGCAGCGAGCGGTGCTGGTCCTGCGCTACTACGAGGACCTGTCCGACCCGGAGATCGCGACCGTCCTCGGTTGCCGAGCCAGCACCGTGCGGTCCCAGGCCGCCCGGGCGCTGGCCACGCTGCGCGCTGCGCTGCCCACGATGCACACGGAGGCCCTGCCATGACCGATCACGAAACCGAGGCGCTGGTCCGCGAAACGTTCCGCAGCCGGGAACACCTGGTGGCCGGCCGCCAAACTCGACTGCTCGCCGACCTGGAGCCACGCCGGCCGCGCAACCGCGGGCTCCACGTTGCCGCGGCGGCACTCGCGGCCGGCGCCGTCGTCGCCGCGGTGACCGTTGCGGTGACCCAGCCCGATCGCGGTGGCTCGGTCGCGGCCCTGCCCGGGGCGGGCCAGCCGGCGGCCCCCGACGGGTGGACCTGGTACAGCTCACTCGGCATGGAGATCGCCGTTCCGGCCGACTGGCGGGTCAACGACATCGACTGCAACCAGACCAACGCACCGTCCGTGGTCCGCGGCCGAGCCCTGGTGCTCGACGACTGCCTCACCCCGGAGCCGGCGACCAAGCGGGTCGCCGGCATCAGCCCGGTGGGATACGCCGCGCTGGAAGGCGTGGCCGGTAGCCCGGTCAAGCTGGACGGGGTGGCCGCGACGCTGACCGAGACCACGTTGCCGGACGGGCGGTATGCGGCTCAGCTCGCGGTTTCGTCCCGGGAGATCTTCCTAGTGGTCCGGACCACCGACCCGGCCGAGGGTGCCGCGATCCTGGACACCGCTCGGCTGGTCGACGTGGACCGTCTCGGCTGCGCGACCGAGCGGCCGGACGTGTCCGCGCCGGCCGACCCGCCGGCCGCCATGGTTCCGGCCGAGTCCGACACCGTGCGGATCTGCTCCTACGGCCGCGGACTCGACAGCCGCCTGCAGGCCTCGGGTGAGCTGGCTCCGACCGACGCGGCCGCACTGGTCGCGAAGGTCAACGCCGCGCCGGCCGGGCGCAACCCGGACCAGCCGCCGGACCAGTGCCTGGACGGCGAGCCGGTGACCCCCGACGCGGTGCTGCTGTTCAGCCAGGGCGGTGGCGCGCCCACCCCGGTATGGATCACGTTCAGCAGCTGCACCGACCGTGGCCTGGACAACGGAGTCCGGCAGGCGCACACCGACGCCGAGACGGTCAACCTGATCAGTGCGGCCGTGCAGTCCGGCTTCGGCTACTCCGGGCTGGACTGACCTGCACCGCTGTCGACGTCGGTCGCACGTGCGCCGGCACCGGACCCAGCCGGTGCCGGCGCCGCTGCGGCCGAGCCACCGAGCGGCGCCCAGCGACCCCAGAGGATGCCGAGCACCAGCCCGACCAGTGGCAGCACCAGCAGCAGCACGCTGTCCAGCGCGAGCACGCCGAACAGCAGCAGGGTCAGGCCGAGGAACAGGAAGAACAGCAGGCCGAAGATCGCGCCGCGGACCGGGTGACCGGAGCCGCCGGCCCGCTCGCCGGATGATGTGGTGGTCATGCCACGACCCGCCTTCCCGCCAGCAGTAGACCGGCTCCGAACAGCACGTCACCGGCGATTGCGCCCCAGACCAACGGGCTGTCGAACGCACCGCCGGCAATCGTCATCTTGACCGAGCCCGAGCAGAACTCGCTGCTGCCCTCGCTGTGCGTGCCGGACAGGGTGAACTCGACCCCGGCCGGGACCAGGCCGGGCAGGTCGTAGCTGCGGGTTCCGGTGTTGTCCACCTTGTCGGTGCTGCCACCCCAGTCGCCGATCGTGACGCCACCCAACGGTGCCGGCAGCAGGACCTTGACCGAGCCACTGATCGCCCGCTCGGTCCCGGCTGCCGGGCCTACCACCTGGCCCGACCACTCGACCGTGTCCGCGCGCGGAACCTCGATCACGTCGCCCGGCTGGTGTGCGGCCGAGGTCTCGGAGAACGAACCGCCACGCTCGGGCAGACCGGTCTGCCAGGTAGCGCTACCGACGCAGGATCCTGGTGGATCGACGATGTCGGCTGCGGCCGGGATTGCGAACAGTAGGCAAGCTGCGGTGGCCAGACCGGCCACGGCTAAGCAGCGCCCCACCCAACGTGCCATCGTGCACCCCCTCACGTGTGCCATCGCGCAACATACGCCGGACCAAGGTCACGGCCAAGAGGTCAACTGCCTTATTTCGACGGCCCCAGATGCGTACGGCAGGCTGCAAGCTCAGCGCAACGCGGCCAGATCGGCGTCGATCCGACCCGCGGTCTCGACCAGCCTGGGCAGGAACTGCTCGGTCAACCGCGGCCACGGCACCCGGGCCGCGTGCGCGGTCGCGTTGACCGCCGCGACCACCCGGCCGTCGGCGTCCCTGACCGGTACGGCGACCGAGCGCACGCCGATCTCCAGCTCCTGGTCGATCGCGCACCAGCCTCGCTCGCGCACTCGCTCCAGCTCCTTGCGCAGCAGCTCGGGATCGGTGACGGTGTACTCGGTCAACGGGTCAAGCCGGGCCCTGGCCAGGAACGCGTCAAAGCGCTGGCCCGGATGAGCATGACCGACGAGCAGCGCAAGTCGGTCGCGTTGGAGTACCTGAAGGCGTTCGACAACGGCGGGGTGACCTCGACCGGGGGAAGCATCCTCGACCTGTTCGCCGAGGACGCCCAGGTCTACTTCCCCAAGTGGGGGCTGGCCACCGGGAAGGCCGAGATCGGCCAGTTGTTCGGCGACGTCGGTGGCACGCTGACTTCGATCACGCACGACTACGCGGCGTTCAACTGGATCTTCTCCGGCTCCGACCTGGTGGTCTGCGAGGGCACCAGCTTCGGCGAGCACAAGGACGGGCCGTGGCGGGCCGGGGTGCCGGACTGGGGCGCCGGCCGCTGGTGCGACGTGTTCGAGATCAGGGACTGGCTGATCCAGCGGGTGTTCATCTACCTCGACCCGGACTATGCGGGCCAGGACATCGCCCGCTACCCGTGGCTCGCGGCAGACCCGGCCTGATGCAGACCAAGTTGTTCATCGGCGGCGACTTCGTCGACGCCGCCGATGGCGCCACGATCGAAGTGCACGATCCGCACGACGGTGCACTGATCGCCGAGGTGGCCGAGGCCCGGGCCGCCGACGTCGACCGGGCGGTGGCCGCCGCCGTGGACGCGTTCGGGCGGTGGCGGGAGTTCAGCGCGGCCGAGCGGGGTCGGCTGTTGCTGCGGTTGGCGGACGCGATCGAGGTGAACGCGGCCGAGCTGGCCGAGCTGGAGACCAGGGACAGCGGCCACCCGATCCGGGACACCACCGGGCTGGACGTACCGCGCACCGCGGCCACGTTCCGCTACTTCGGCGGGATGGCGGACAAGTTCGAAGGCTCGGTGATCCCGGTCGAGCGCGGTTTCCTCGACTACGTGCTGCGCGAGCCGATCGGTGCGGTCGGGCAGATCGTGCCGTGGAACTTCCCGCTGATGTTCACCAGCTGGAAGCTTGGCCCGGCGCTGGCCGCCGGCAACCGGGTGCTCATCGTGGTGGATCTGGGCACTCTGGAGGAGGACATTGTCGGAGCGCTGTCCGAGGACGGTGACCTGCTCCCGCTGGTATCCGTTGGCTAGCCGATCCCGGAGATCGGGGGATCGCCACGCGGCCGGTCGTGGGGGAGCAGGCCACGGCGGTCCAGCGCGACGATGAATGGCAGGCGACGTCGGTGCCGGGCGACCAATGCCTCCAGGTAGGTCGCCCAACCGGGCTCGTCGCCGGCCCGCTGGTAGCAGTCCCGCAGCCGGGCCGCCAGCATGGCGGCCCGGCGGTAGACCCGCGGCTGGTCCGTGGTGGCGAGGTTTTCCACCTGGGCGCGCAGGATCCGGATCGCGTCCGCCGGATGGGCCACCGCGCGCCGTTCGGCCAGCGCGAGCTCGGTGGACTCGTCCGCGCCGAACTCCAGGTAGGCATCCCACGCGGCTTCCTGCTCGCCGTCGGCGAGCCGGAGCCGGACCAGCACCGAGCCGGGATCGGTCGGGGTGCGCGCACCGCTGCTGCGAGCGGCGGCTGTTTCCAGCAACCCCAGGGCCCAGTCCCGGTCGGCCGCGCCGCGGTCCGGCCCGGCCAGGGCGGCGGTCCGGTGCAGGTCCCGGTAGGTCAGCGGGCTCGGATGGGTGGCGAAGCGGTGCCGGCGGACCGCGATCGCGTCGTCGAGACGGCCGGTGCGCACATACTCGACCACGACGAAGTCGGCCAGCCTCCCGCTGACCGGCCACGGTGCCGTGGCCAGCCCGTGCTCGGCCCGGTCCAGCGCCTCCGCGGCCCGGCCGGCAGCGAGTAGCCCGGTGGCGATCCGTAGCTGGTCGTCGGTCGTGGGACCGGCCGCGCTCAGGATCGCGTCGAGCTGGTCCGCGTCGCCTTCGTACTCGGCTAGATCGGCGCGGAGCCGGGTCAGCACGTCCCGCCGGCCGCCGCGGCTCCCGGCCCGAGTCGCCTCGGAGGTCCGCTCCTCGTGAGTTCGGGCGGCCAGCTGCCGGCGGTAGGCGGCGAGCCCCCGGACGCCGAGCCCCGGCGCGTACGCGGCGATGTCGACCGGCCGGTCCGGCCGCTCGAACGCGCGGGCGATGAGCCAGCTGGCCAGCCGGCCCGGATCGGGCGGGGCAAGCGCGCAGGCCCTGGCGTGCAGGGCGACGAACTCGTCCAGCACCTCGCCGACCGCGCCGGACGGATCGTCCACCCGGGGCAGCGCGGCGGTCAGGAGCTCCACCCCGCGCCTGGCCAGCGACACCGCGTCGGCGGCTCGGCCGACTGCGAGCAGCCCGGCCAGCTCCCGGCACAGGTCGCGGGCGGCTTCGGCATACGCGTAGCTCTCCCGGTAGTCGAGTGCGCCACGCACGGTCAGGGTGGAGCTCAACGCGAACCTGAGGGTGACCCCTCGCGGTCGCTTCGCCTCCGCCTCGGAGGCCTCCAAGCTGAGCCGCCGGCGCAGGGTCGGATCCACCTCCGCCTGGGCGCGTAACCGGTCGGCCAATTCTGATTGCGACAGTGTGCCGAGGTAGCGATGGATCGGATCGAGGTCAAGCGGCGGATCGGCCGATCCCATCGGGGAGCCGGTCTGCTCAGCGGCCAGCAGCGCCAGCGCGACCGCGACACAGTGCTTGCAGAAGTTGCCCTCCTCCCCGTACGGGCAGGTGCACTGTCCGTCCACGCCACGCTCGTGATCGAGGGTGAGCAGCACGTCGTAGGGCTGGCTGCCGGTCACCGTGGCCCGGATCCCGCGCGCCGATCGGTGCAGGTCGTCGACCTGGTCGACGTAGTCCAGCCCGCGCTCGAACGAGCCCATGCCGGCGCGGGCCAGCAGGTCGTCGGCGGTGAAACCGATCACGTTGGTATAGAACCAGGCTCCGCAGACGGTTCCTAGACTGGTCCGATGGTGCGCGGGCGGCGGGTCGGCTGGCTTAGCCTGCTGCCCGTGCTGGCCATCGCCGCGGGTTGTGCCGGTGGAGACGGTTCCGAGCCGGACCCGCTGCCGACGTTCGGCTACCGGGTGATCGCCGAGTATCCGCACGACCCGGGTGCCTTCACCCAGGGGCTGGTCTACCTGGACGGGGAGCTCTACGAAGGCACCGGTTGGTCCGGGGTCGGGCCGTCGACGCTACGCCGGGTGGAGCTGGCCAGTGGTGCGGTGCTGGCCAGGCATGAGCTGGCGGACGAGCATTTCGGCGAGGGCGTGGCCGTGGTCGGCGATCGGATCGTGCAGCTGACCTGGCGGTCCGGAGTCGGCTTTAGCTACGACCGGGCCAGCCTGCGGCCGCTGCAGACGTTCAGCTACGCGGGCGAGGGGTGGGGGCTCGCCTTCGACGGCACTCGCCTGATCATGAGCGACGGCACCGCGCGGCTGCGCTTCCTCGACCCGGACACGTTCACCGAGATCGGCTCGGTGCAGGTGCGCGATGCCGACGGCCCGGTCGACCAGCTCAACGAGCTGGAGTACATCGACGGGCAGGTGTACGCGAACATCTGGCAGACCGACCGGATCGCCCGGATCGACCCGGCCAGCGGCGAGGTCACCGGCTATCTCGATCTCACCGGGCTGCTGCCGGCGGCCGACCGCACCGATTCGGTCGACGTGCTGAACGGGATCGCGTATGACCCCGAGCAGGACCGGCTGTTCGTCACCGGCAAGCGCTGGCCCAAGCTGTTCGAGATCCAGATCGTCGCGGCCGGATCCTGGCCGCCGGCCGAAGCGCTAGATCGCCCCGACGAACGTGTCGCAGGCGTTCGGGTCACCGGTCTGGAAGCCGGTGCTGAACCACCGTTCCCGCTGCTCGGCCGAGCCGTGCGTCCACCGCTCCGGATTGACCTGACCCTGGGTCGCTTCCTGGATCCGGTCGTCGCCGACCGCGGCCGCGGCGTCCAGCGCCTGGTGGATGTCGTCCTGGGTCAGCTCGGTGATCAGCGGTCGGCCGGTGTCCGGATCCGGGTTGGTGGTGGCGTGATGCGCCCAGACGCCGGCGAAGCAGTCGGCCTGCAGCTCGAGCCGGACTGCGGCACTCTGCGGCCCCTGCCGGTCGCCGCCGACCTGGTTCATGGTGCCGAGCAGGTTCTGGATGTGGTGGCCGTACTCGTGCGCGACCACGTAGGCCTGCGCGAACGGGCCACCCTGGGCGCCGAACCGGCTCTGCAGGTCGTTGAAGAACGAGAGGTCCAGATACACCTTCTGGTCACCCGGGCAGTAGAACGGGCCGACCGCGGAGGTGGCCGAGCCGCACGCGGTGCTGGTGGCGCCGCTGAACAGCTGGGTGCGGGCCGGCTGGTACTGCCGCCCGCCCTGGGTGAACCGGTTGTTCCAGTAGTCCTGCACGCTGTTGACCACCGCGACGATCCGGCAGTCCTCCTCGACGTTGGCCTGGGCTCCGGTCGCGCAGCGCTGACCAAGCTCGGAGCCACCCGGGCCCTCTACCACCGAATCGTTGCCGCCTGGCAGGGTGGCGACGTCTTCCGGGGTCAGACCCAGCCTGGGTCCCAGACACATAGCCAGCAGGAGAAGGAGGAGCCCCGCACCGCCGCCGATCGTCTTTCCACCACCCGGTATCCGCCGGCCGCGGACGTCCTGCACTTGGGATGTGTCGAGTTGGGCGTTTTCGTCGAAGCGCATCGATGACTCCCTCGCGTACGCGCTCAGCGCACGGCCACGACACCATCCACGCTATCCACGCAGGTCGGAGCCTGTCCGTCCGCCGTCCAGGCGCTCTTTGTGCCCGCTCCTCGTGCGATCACGCGGGTAGCTACCTAGATCATTTGCGGGTTGGGCCCGGCGAGAAACCGGTGGCGGGCGCCCGTACACTGGTCGGGTGATGTTGGCGGTCTGAGGTCTGGCCCGCCCACGGCAGCTCCTGCCGTGGGCGTTTTCGTGCTGCCGTCCATCCGATTTCCAGGAGCATCCGCCATCATGATCACCGCAACCGAGCTCGAGCTGCGCGTCGGCCCGCGCACGTTGCTCGTGCCCACGTCGTTCCGGATCGCCCCGGGCGACCGGATCGGTCTGGTCGGCCGTAACGGGGCCGGCAAGACCACGCTGACCAAGGTGCTGGCCGGTGAGGGCCTGCCGGTGTCCGGCAAGGTCACCAGGACCGGCAGCGTCGGCTACCTGCCGCAGGACCCGCGCACCGGCGACCTCGACGTACTAGCCCGGGCCCGGGTCCTCTCGGCCCGCGGGCTGGACGGGGTCATCGCCGACTTGCGGGATACCGAGGGCGCCATGGCCAGCGCCGACCCGGACACCCACGACCGTGCGATGCGCCGCTACGGCCGGCTCGAGGCCGAGTTCCTGGCCCGTGGTGGGTATGCGGCCGAGTCCGAGGCCGCCCAGATCACCGCCAGCCTCGGGTTGCCCGACCGGGTGCTCGGCCAGCCGCTCGGCACCCTGTCCGGTGGCCAACGCCGCCGCATCGAGCTGGCCCGGATCCTGTTCTCCGGAGCCGAGTCACTGCTGCTGGACGAGCCGACCAACCACCTCGACGCGGACTCCATCGGTTGGCTGCGCGAGTTCTTGAAGTCGTATCACGGTGGGCTGGTGGTGATCTCCCACGATGTCGGCCTGGTCGAGCACTGCGTGAACCGGGTGTTCCATCTCGATGCGAACCGGGCCGAGCTCGACGTGTACAACGTCGGCTGGAAGACCTACCTGCAGCAGCGGGAGACCGATGAACGGCGCCGCAAGCGGGAGCGGGCGAACGCGGAGAAGAAGGCCGCCGCGCTGCTCGACCAGGCCAACCGGATGCGGGCCAAGGCGACGAAGGCGGTGGCCGCGCAGAACATGGCCAGGCGGGCCGAGCGGATGCTGGCCAACACCGAGGGAGTCCGCAAGGCCGACCGGGTCGCCAAGCTGCGCTTCCCGGCCCCGGCGCCGTGCGGCAGGACCCCGCTGACCGCGACCGGGTTGTCCAAGTCCTACGGCTCGCTCGAGGTCTTCACCGACGTCGACCTGGCCATCGACCGCGGCTCCCGGGTCGTGGTGCTCGGCCTCAACGGCGCCGGCAAGACCACGCTGCTGCGACTGCTGGCCGGGATCGAGCCGCCGGACACCGGGATGGTCGTGCCGGGCCACGGCCTGCGGCTGGGCTATTACGCGCAGGAGCACGAGACCCTGGACCTGGATCGGACCGTGCTGGCCAACCTGCTCGGCGCCGCACCGCAGCTGTCCGAGGCCCAAGCCCGCACCGTGCTCGGCTCGTTCCTGTTCGTCGGCGACGACGTCACGAAGCCGGCTCGAGTGCTCTCCGGCGGCGAGAAGACCCGGCTGGCCCTGGCCACGCTGGTGGTGTCCAGCGCGAACGTGCTGCTGCTTGACGAGCCGACCAACAACCTCGACCCGGCCAGCCGGGAAGAGGTGCTGGCCGCCCTGCGCGGCTACCCGGGTGCGATCGTGTTGGTAACGCACGACGAGGGGGCCGTGGACGCGCTGGATCCGGAGCGCCTGATCCTGCTGCCGGATGGCGTCGAGGACCTGTGGAACGCCGACTACGCGGACCTCGTCGCGCTGGCCTGAGGCCGGTAATCCGGCGGTCCGAGCGGCCCGGATCGAGCCCGAGTACGAGCCTGAATCGAGGCGAATCGGGCGGAAAATGCGCCCGCCGTCGCCCGGTTTGTCGCAAAGATGTTGATCTCCAATTGGCTACCTGACGGAGTTCACCTGTTTGTGCTCACTCATCTGGTGGAAATGCTGGCCGATCTCTGTGTAATGCTTGATCATGGGTCTAGGCCAGGCAATCCCTGAGGAGGCACCTGTGGTTGAGTCCCTGAAGAAGGGCAGCCGGGTCACCGGATCTGCCCGCGAGAAGCTCGCGTCCGACCTCAAGCGCAAGTACGAGGGCGGCGCCAGCATCCGAGCGCTGGCCGAGCAGACCGGGCGGTCGTACGGGTTCGTGCACCGCATGCTCACCGAGTCCGGTGTGACGCTGCGGGGTCGTGGTGGCGCGACTCGCGGCAAGGCCAAGGCAGCGGCCAAGCAGGCGGTCCCCGCGACCTGACCTCGCCAAGCTGGCACGCCCGGCCGGTGCGCCACCGTAGCTGTGCGGTCGGTGGCCCCGGCTGGGGTGTCGGCGAATCCGTTCCCTCCCGCTAAGGTCGGGCCTGGCCAGTTCCGACCACACGACATAGCGACGAGGTGCAGCGGGTGGATCTGCGGCTCTCCGACGAGCACCGGGCGTTGCGTTCGGCGTTCCACGAGTTCGCCGATGCGGTGCTTCGCCCGGACGCGATCCGCAACGACCGGGAGGAACGGTTTCCGGCCGAGGCGCTCGCCGCGTTGCGGACCAACGGCTACCTCGGTTTGACCATCCCGACCCAGTTCGGCGGCAGCGGTGCCGACCCGCTGTCCTACCTCTTGCTGATCGAGGAGCTCGGTCGCGGCGACGCGAACGTACGCTCCATCGTCTCGGTCCATCTGGGCCTGGTGGCCGGCGCGATCGCCCGGCACGGCACCGCAGCACAGCAGCAGCAGTGGCTGCCCAAGATGGCCACCGGTGAGGTGCTCGGCTGCTTCGGGCTCACCGAGCCCGACCACGGCTCCGATCCGGCGGGGCTCACCTCGCGCGCGGTGCGGCAGCCGGACGGCAGCTACCGGATCACCGGCCGGAAGATCTTCATCACGAACGGATCCGTCGCCGGTGTCGCGCTGGTGATGGCGCGCACCGGCGGCCCCGGCGGCAGCGGCGTCTCCGCGTTCCTGGTGCCGACCGATGCTGCAGGCTTCGCGGCCCGGCCGATCCACGGCAAGCTCGGGCTGCGGTCCTGCGACACCGCCGAGCTGGTGCTAGAGGCGGTGTCGGTTGGGCCAGAGGCACTGCTTGGGGACGAAGGTGACGGGCTGCGGATCGCGTTGCGCGCGCTCGACGACGGCCGGATGTCGATCGCCGCGTCCAGCGTCGGGATCGCCCAGGCGGCGCTGGACGCGATGGTCGACTACGCCGGCTCCCGCACCCAGTTCGGCAAGCCGATCGCCGGGCACCAGCTGGTCCAGGAGCTGATCGCGGACACCGCGGTCGACCTGGACGCCGCCCGGTTGCTGACCTGGCAGGCCGCCGATCTGGCCGGCCGGGGCGAGCCCTACACGCTGGCGGCGTCGAAGGCGAAGCTGTTCGCCACCGAGGCGGCGATCCGGGCGGCCGACAACTGCGTCCAGGTGCACGGCGGGTACGGCTATGTGGACGAGTACATCGCCGGCAAGCTGCTGCGCGACGCCCGGGTTGCCACCCTCTACGAGGGCACTTCGCAGATCCAGAAGTTGCTCATCGGCCGGGCCCTGACCGGAGTCTCGGCGTTCTAGTCTCGGCGTTCTAGTCTCGGCTAGGCGGCGCCGGTGGCCGCCAGCTTCGCGAGCCAGGTCGTGACACCCACGCTCAGATCCGTTGCGACGGCCGGATCCGGCGACCGGCACAGCGACACATAGCTGATCGAGTGGAACAGCGCGGCGACCGGCTCGGCGGCCTCGAACAGCGCCCGGAGCTCGGCGATCGGGCCGAACTCGAGCCAGGGCGCCAGGTAGGCGTCCAGCAGGAGCTCGCGGACCTCGGGTCGGGTCTCGTCGAGGACACCGAGCGGGTCGAAGAACGGGTGCGAGACGGCGGCATCGGTCCAGTCGAACACCACGAACCGATCTCCCTGCCGGGCGATATTGGACCAGTTCAGGTCACCGTGGATCAGTGTCTCCGGCACCGGCCCGGCCCGCAGCACCGCCACGGAGTCAAGCGCTGCCTCGATGCCGCGCGGAATCGCGTCGACCAGGTCGCCCGATACCCACCGGTGGAGGTCGGCGGACAGCAGGATTCGTCCGGCCAGGCCCGCGAACGTGTCCAGACGCCGATCGACGCAGCCCGCGGTGAGCAGGCGCGAGACGTGCGAGATCGCGGCGACCTGCATGTCGGCATGCGCCCGCAGCGCGGCGGCGCCCGCCTCCACCGGCGCCGTCCACCCGATCTCGGTCCCGGCGTCCTCGGTCACGAGCCACCCGCGGTCCCGGTCGACGGCCAGCACGGGCGGCACCGACGCCGGGAACAGCTCGGCCAGCGTCGCGGTGACCGGCGCCTCGGCGCAGAACAGCGGCGACGGCGCGCTGGTCTTGAAGTATCCGTAGCCGCCGCGGATGGGTACCCGCATGACGGTGGCGAGCGACCAGGTCCGGAACTGCTCGATCGGGCCGGTCGGCGGTCGGCCGACCGCACCCAACGCGGTCGATGTCCAGGCTGCCGCCTCGTCGAACCATCCCGGCCGCATCCATGGTTGGGCCCGCTCGCCGTGGATCTCGCGGAGCAGTTCGGCGTCCTCGGGATCCGTAGGGGCCGCGGCCAGCGCCTCCAGCGGCTGCCAGATCCCGTTGGCGCCGTCCGGCGCGAGCGCCTGGGCGATCACCCGGGTACGGCGGACGCGCTGCCCGGCGTCGTCGACCTCCTCGCCGAGCCACAGCAGGACTGCGGCGGTGCCGAGTTGTTCCAGGAACGGCGCGGCAAGATCTGCAGCGTCGCCGGCCCAGACCTTACCGTCGACTTCGACGACCGGCAGAACGGGGAACTCCGGCCGGTCCGCCTGCATCAGCACCGAGGTTGCGGACGCATCGAGCAAGGCGACGCGGATCCGGGTGCGCCAGGTTTCGGCCTGGTCCGGCTCGGAATCCTCCCGGGGACGCTCAGCGTGACGGTCACGGCGCCCGACCTTAGTCGGGCCGGGCGCGCACCGGCACCAGGATTTCGCCGGCGCGAGGGCGGGTCCTAGGCGGACGGGCGTAGCTGCCGGCCGCCGGCCGCGGTGTCTTCGTCGCCGGGCAGCACGACGTCGTGGGCCGGATGCTCGACCAGGGCCAGCACCCGGCTGGCCATGAACCGGGCGGTGCGAACCGGCGTCCCGGTCCGGGTCACCTCGGTGACCTCGACGATGCCGCGGCCGGTGGAGATCTCGATGCGCCGACCCGCCCGGGTCGCGGTCAGGTCGTAGGTTCTGACCTCGCCGCCGGCGTCCACCACGATCTCGACGCGATCGCCTTTCATACCTCCAGCATGCCCCTAATGTGGCGATTGGCCAACGGCCGGAGGAGGTGCCGCCCTAGCGCAGGCATACCGCGGTGACCGACCGTGTTGATGCCGGTGACAGCAGGTACGGGTTCCTGCGGTAGAGGGTGATCTGTGGCGCACATGGCGGGCGGCGGCTGGGGCCGGGGCGGGATGTCGCGATCATTCCGCCAGGACGAGTCGATCAAGGAGCACAAGCTCAAGCCGGGCACGGTCCGGCGGATCATGCGGTTCGCGGCGCCGTACTGGCGGCAGATCACGGTCTTTCTGGTCCTGGTGGTGGCGGACGCGTTCCTGGTGGTCGCGACCCCGCTGCTGCTGCGCAAGCTGATCGACGACGGCGTGCTCAAGGACGACCGCGGCCTGGTAACCACGCTCGCGCTGCTGGTGGCCGCGGTGGCCCTCCTGGACGCGGCGCTGTCGCTGGTCCAGCGCTGGTATTCCGCGCAGATCGGGGAAGGGGTCATCTACGACCTGCGGACCCGGGTGTTCGCCCACGTGCAGCGGATGCCGATCGCGTTCTTCACCCGGACCCAGACCGGCGCCCTGATCTCCCGGTTGAACAGCGACGTGGTCGGCGCCCAGCAGGCGCTCACCTCGACGCTGTCCGGGGTGGTCTCGAACGTGATCAGCCTGATCTCGGTGGCCACCGTGATGATCGTGCTGTCCTGGCAGATCACCGTGCTCTCGCTGCTGATGCTGCCCCTCTTCTTGTGGCCGGCGAAGTATGTCGGGCGCCGGCTGTCCGCGCTGACCCGCGATCAGATGAATCTCAACGCGGCGATGAGCGCGACCATGACCGAACGCTTCAACGTGTCCGGCGCGCTGCTGGTGAAGCTGTTCGGCCGGCCGGCCGAGGAGGACGCCGAGTTCAGCACCCGGGCCGGACAGGTCAGGGACATCGGAATCAAGATCGCGATGATCGGCCGGGTGTTCTTCACCGCATTGATGCTGGTGGCCTCGCTGGCGACCGCGCTGGTCTACGGGATCGGCGGGCAGCTGGCCATCTCCGGCGCGCTCTCGCTGGGTACCCTGCTCGCGATCGCGGCGCTGCTCGGCCGGCTGTACGGGCCGCTGACCGCGCTGTCCAACGTCCGGGTCGACGTGATGACCGCGCTGGTCTCGTTCGAGCGGGTTTTCGAGGTGCTCGACCTGCCGCCGATGGTCGCCGAGGCCGCCACCCCGCGGGCGCTGCCGCCGGGCCCGCAGCCGGTCGAGTTCGACCACGTGACGTTCCGCTACCCGGCCGCCGACGAGGTGTCGCTGGCCTCGCTCGAAGCGGTGGCCCGGCTGGACACCTCGACCGGGCAGACCGTGCTGCACGACGTGTCGTTCCGGGTCCGGCCGGGTGAGCTGGTCGCGCTGGTCGGACCGTCCGGATCCGGGAAGACCACGACCTCGTCGCTGATCGCCCGGCTGTACGACGTGACCGGCGGCGCGGTCCGGATCGGCGGGCTCGACGTCCGCGAGCTGAGCTTCGCGTCGCTGTACCAGACCGTCGGCGTGGTGACCCAGGACTCGCACATGTTCCACGACACGATCCGGGCCAACCTGGTCTACGCCAAGCCGGACGCGACCGAGGCCGAGCTGGTCGAGGCGTGCAAGGCGGCGCAGATCTGGGAGCTGGTGGACAGCCTGCCGGACGGCCTGGAGACGGTGGTGGGCGACCGCGGCTACCGGCTGTCCGGCGGGGAGAAGCAGCGGTTGGCGATCGCCCGGCTGCTGCTCAAGGCGCCCGGGGTGGTCGTGCTGGACGAGGCGACCGCGCACCTGGACTCGGAGTCGGAGGCGGCGGTACAGGCCGCGCTGTCCACCGCGCTGACCGGACGGACTTCGATCGTGATCGCGCACCGGCTGTCCACGATCCGGGACGCGGATCTGATCCTGGTGCTCGACGACGGCCGGATCGTGCAGCGCGGCCGGCACGAGAAGCTGCTGGCCGCCGGCGGGCTGTACGCGGAGCTGTACCGCACTCAGTTCGCCGCGTCCCCGGTCCCGGACGAGGAAGCGGAGCCGGTCGAGGAGCCGCCGTCCCTGGACGAGGCGGAGCCCGAGCCAGGCGACGACCGGGTGGCCGTGCTCGGGCCCGAGGTGACCGAGCCGTTGGACCGGATCATCCGCTAACCCGACCATCCGTTGATCGTGGTGGATCCGCAGCGCAAATGCGGGGTCTTGCCGCTGCAGACTCACCACGATCACGAACAACGGTGGTGCGGCAGGCGCGCTAGAGCGCGCGGGTGGCTCCGCCGTCCACCGGGATCATGGCACCGGTGAGGTAGGACGCGGCGGGGGAGAGCACGAACGCGGCGACCCGGCCGAACTCGTCCGGCGTGCCGTAGCGGCGCAGCGGAATCCGCTCGCTGTGCTGGGCCTGGGCCAACTCGGCGTTGCCGCTGGCGGCGTCCAGCTCCCGGATCCGGTCGGTGCTGATCCGGCCGGGCAGCAGCCCGTTGACCCGGACCCCGCGCGGGCCGAGCTCGTCGGCCATCGTCTTGGCCACCATGGCCAGGCCTGGGCGCAAACCGTTCGAGATCGCCAGGCCCTCGATCGGGGTCCGGACCGAGCTGGACAGCACGAACGCGATCGATCCACCGTCGCCGATTGCGCCGGCCACCGCACGGGCGATCCGCACCCCGCCGAGGAACACCGACTCGAACGCATGCCGCCAGTCCGAATCGACCACCGTGCTGGCCGCGCCGGGCGGTGGGCCACCGACGCTGATCAGCGCGCCGTCCAGCCGGCCGAACCTGGCCACCGCGGCGGCGGTCAACCGCTCCGCGGCGCCCGGGTCGGCGTTGTCCGCGGCCAGCCCGACCGCGACGTCCGCCGGGCCGAGCTCCATCGCGGCCTTCTGCACGGCCTGCTCGTCGCGGCTGGACACCACCACGCTGGCGCCCTCCGCGACCAGCGTCTGCGCGGTAGCCCAGCCCAGGCCGCGGGTCCCGCCGGTGACCAGATACACCCGACCTTTCAGATCCAGGTTCATGCCGACCATCTTGCCGTGCCGGCTGCCGAGCCTCGACTTGCCGTGCCGGCTGCCGAGCCTCGACGGCGAATCGCGCGCTAGCGTCGGGAGCATGCAATCGATGGCCGAGCAGGCGGAGAAACTGGTCACCTCGTTGCTACGCGCGGCCGGGCGGGTCACCGTGCTCACCGGTGCCGGAATCTCCACCGACTCGGGCATCCCCGACTTTCGCGGCCCGCAGGGCGTGTGGACCAAGGACCCGGCTGCCGCCGCGCTGTTCACGTTCCAGAACTACGTGGCCGATCCCGAGGTCAGGCAGCGAGCCTGGCGGACCAGGAGCGACAGCCCGGCCTGGCGAGCCGAGCCGAACGCCGGCCATCGCGCGCTGGTCGAGCTGCAGCGGGCCGGGAAGCTGCGCGCCCTGGTGACCCAGAACATCGACGGGTTGCACCAGATGGCCGGCTCGGATCCCGATCTGGTCATCGAGATCCACGGCACGATGCGCTGGGCGATCTGCCTGAGCTGCGATCTGCGTACCCCGATGCCGGACGTGCTGGCCAGGGTGGCGGCCGGCGAGAGCGACCCGCCGTGCCTGCGCTGCGGCGGGATCCAGAAGTCGGCGACCATCTCGTTCGGCCAGTCGCTGGACCCGGATGTTCTCGATGCCGCGGTCCGGGCCGCCAGGGACTGCGAGCTGTTCCTGACGGTTGGCACGTCGCTGCAGGTGTATCCGGCGGCTGGGCTGTGCGACTACGCGATGGGGGTGGGCGCCCAGCTCGTGGTGATCAATGCCGAGTCGACCCCGTACGACCCGGTGGCCGACGCGGTGCTTCGGGAGCCGATCGGTGCGGTGCTGCCGCGTCTGGTGGCCGCCGCGCTCGAGTAGCCGGGCGGGTAGCGTCTGGGGTCGTGTACCGGTTCCTGCTGACCCGCCGCTGGCTGGGTGTGTGGGCCGCGTTGCTGGTGCTGGTGCCGGCGTTCATCCTGCTCGGGCGCTGGCAGCTTGACCGGTTCGACCAGCGGGTCGCGGCGAACCGGCTGATCGAGACGAACCTGGCCGCCGCTCCGGCTCCGGTCGAGCAGCTAGCTCCGGTGGGCGGTTCGGTGTCCCGCACCGACCAGTGGCGCCGGGTGACCGCGAGCGGGCACTACGACCTGGCCGGTCAGCGGCTGGTGCGGCATCGCAGCAACCACGGCCGGCCCGGTTTCCACGTGCTGGTCCCGCTGCTCACCGAGTCGGGTCCGGCGGTGCTGGTCGACCGGGGCTGGATCCCGGTGGGGGAGCGGGCGACCGACAGCCCGACCCCGCCGGCGCCGCCGACCGGGGTCGTGTCGGTGCTCGGCCGGCTGCGGCTCGCCCAGCCCGGCGCGATCACCGCTGCCGGGATGCCGCCCGGGCAGATCGCGAAGATCAACACGTCCGAGCTGTCCGGCGCGCTCGGACATCCGCTCCACGCCGGGTATGTCGAGCTGGTGGCGGAGCGGCCGGCTCCGGCAACCGCTTCGGTGCTGGCCGAGGTGCCGCGGCTGTCCACCGGACCGCACCTGGCCTACGCGGTGCAGTGGTGGTTGTTCGCGATCGGCGCGGTGATCGGAGTCGGTTACTTGGCCCGCAGAGAGGCCGCGGACTTGCGCGCAGCCGCGACGGACCCGGCCGTGCCGCCGCAGACCGGCCAGACCAGCCAGACCGGCCAGGCCGGCCTGCCGGTCGCCGGTTCGGCTATCGTGCCACCGCCGCGCCGGCCACCATCGCACCGGTGACCTCGGCCAGCTCGTCGGCCCCGATGATGTAGGGCGGCATCGTGTACAGCAGCCGGCCGAACGGTCGCAGCCATACCCCGTGCTCGAGTGCGACGGCCTGCACCCGGGCGACGTCGATCGGCGCCCTGGTCTCGATGACCCCGATCGCGCCGAGCACCCGCACGTCGGCCACCCCAGTCAGCTCGGCAGCCGGCGCCAGCCCGGCCCGCAGCCCGGCCTCGATCGCAGCCACGCGCTGCCGCCAAGGTCCGGCCAGCAGCAGCTCGACGCTGGCCCTGGCCACCGCCGCGGCCAGTGGATTGGCCATGAACGTCGGGCCGTGCATGAACACCCTGGCCTCGCTCGCGCACACCCCGTCGGCAACCTCGTCCGTACACAGGGTCGCGGCCATCGACAGATAGCCGCCGGTGAGGGCCTTACCCAGGCACATGATGTCCGGAGCGACCGCGGCGTGCTCGGCGGCGAACAGCTCCCCGGTCCGGCCGAACCCGGTCGCGATCTCGTCGAAGATCAGCAGCACGTCGTGCTCGGTGCACAGCGCGCGCAGCCTGGTGAGGTATTCGGGCGCGTAGAAGTACATGCCGCCGGCACCCTGGACGACCGGCTCGATGACGACCGCGGCCAGCTCGTCCCGGTGCGCGGCAAGGAGCCCGGCGAGGTCGGCCAAGTCGGCGTCGCCGACCGGATCGCCGTAGCGGCAGCGCGGCCGCTCGGCGAACAGCTGCGCCGGCAGCGACCCGGTGAACAGGTGGTGCATCCCGTTGACCGGATCGCACACGGCCATCGCGCCGAACGTGTCGCCGTGATACCCGCCGCGCACGGTCAGCAGCCGCTGCTTGGCCGGCCGGCCGCGGCCCTGCCAGTACTGGATGGCCAGCTTGAGCGCGACCTCCACCGACACCGAGCCGGAGTCGCACAGGAACACCCGGTCCAGCCCGGCCGGGGTGATCTCGGCGAGTAGGGCGGCCAGGGCCACTCCGGGCTCGTGAGTCAGCCCGCCGAACATCACGTGTGCCATCCGCTCCAGCTGCGCGGTGACGGCCGCATTCAACGCCGGGTGGTTGTAGCCGTGGATCGCGGCCCACCACGACGCCATCCCGTCGATCACCAACCGGCCGTCGCCGAGCGTGATCCGTACTCCGTCGGCCCGCCGCACCGGATAGACCGGCACCCCGCCGGTGGCCGAGGCATACGGATGCCACACATGGGCGCGGTCCAGCTCGAGCAACCGATCAACGTCCATAGCCGGACAACCTACTGTCGTCGCTGGTCACCCCTGCGGCGTAGTGTTGCCTGATCGCGTCGAGGAGAAGGAGGCCCGCTCGGTGCTCGTCGACTCGTACGGCCGACTCGCCACTGATCTTCGGGTCTCGTTGACCGACCGGTGCAATCTTCGGTGCACCTACTGCATGCCCGCCGAGGGCCTGGACTGGTTGCCGTCGCCGACCCTGCTGACCGACGCGGAGATCGTCCGGCTGGTCCGGGTCGCGGTGCAGCGGCTGGGCGTGACCGAGGTGCGCTTCACCGGCGGCGAGCCGCTGGTGCGCAAGGGCCTGGTCGGCATCGTCGAACAGGTGGCCGCGCTGCGACCGCGCCCGCAGATCTCGCTGACCAGCAACGGGATCGGGCTGGCCAGGATCGCGGTAGCGCTGCGGGAGGCCGGACTGGACCGGATCAACGTGTCGCTGGACACCCTCGACCGGGACCGGTTCATCGAGCTGGCCCGGCGTGACCGGCTGGACGATGTGATCGACGGGCTGGCAGCGGCTGCCGCGGCCGGGCTGACCCCGGTCAAGGTCAACGCGGTGCTGATGCGCGGGATCAACTCCGACGAGGCGCCCGCGCTGTTGCGCTGGTGTCTAGAGCGCGGCTACCAAATGCGGTTCATCGAGCAGATGCCGCTGGACGCGCAGCACGGCTGGCGCCGCGACACGATGGTCACCGCGGCCGAGATCTTCGCCGCGCTGGAGCAGGAGTTCGACCTCGAACCGGAAGGCCAGCAGGTGCGCGGCAGTGCTCCGGCGGAGACATTCCTGGTCAACGGTGGGCCCGGCAGGGTTGGTGTGATCGCCTCGGTGAGCCGGCCGTTCTGCGGCAGCTGCGACCGGGTCCGGATCACCGCGGACGGCCAGGTCCGGACCTGCTTGTTCGCCCGTGAGGAGTCCGATCTTCGCGAGCCGATGCGGGCCGGCGCGTCCGACGAGGAGCTGGCCGGGCGCTGGGAAGCGGCGATGTTGACCAAGAAACCCGGCCATGGAATCGATGATCCGGGCTTCCTCCAGCCGGCCCGGCCGATGTCGGCGATCGGCGGCTAGACGCGCTCAGCCACCGTGCGCCTACACATGGGCGATGCCGGGCAGCCACGGGGGAAGCCGCCCGGCATCGCGTCTGTCGCTCCGACGGGGGATACGGAGCGCACAACGCAGTATTACACCCGAGTCTCGGCGCGAGCACAATCCGTGGCCGCGACCGGAGTGTCACCGACTGAGGCACGTCACGCTTATTCGCCCGGTCTGTCGTGGACCGTCCGGCTCGTCGCGCCCTCGATCGTGGCCGCTCCCGGCGGTAGCTCAGGCCGGGTGCCGGGGATGGGAGCCGGCGCCTCGGGCGGTTGCTCGCGACCGGCGTTGGCGTACACCACGGACAGATAGGGGAGCAGGAACGCACCGGCCAGGAACACCCAGCGCAGCGGCCCCGGGACGATGACGGCCAGGACGAAGCAGACGGTCCGGATCCCCATGGAGATCACATAACGGGTCTGCCGGTGTGCGACGTCGGCGGTTAGCCCGCGGCGGGCCCCGGTGATGGGGTACACCGACTGGCCGGACTGCTTCCGTGACATCCTGCCCTCCTCGGTTACACCGTACGGCCGAGGCGGGCTGGCAGCCACAGCGGTTGCCGATGCTGCCCGGGCACCGCCTCCGGTCGGCGCGTCGCGGGCAGTTGCCGACACAGTCAGGAGGACCGATGGCCAACCGTACTTACCGGGTCACCGAGATCGTGGGTACCTCGCCCGAGGGTGTCGATGCGGCGATCCGCAACGGGCTGGGCCGGGCCGCCCAGACCCTGCGGCACATGGACTGGTTCGAGGTGACCGAGATCCGCGGCCATCTGGTGGACGGTCAGATCGACCACGTCCAGGTGGGGATGAAGGTGGGCTTCCGGCTCGAGGACGCCCAGTAGGGAGCCGACGCCGCCTTGGGGGGAAACGGGCCCGGGAGGAACCGAGGTCGCGGCCCGACGAACCTTAGGCCGGGCGGGTGCGCAGCGCCGCGGCCCGGCGCAGTCCGAACCCCGCCGACCGGGTGGGAAACACCTCGATGTAGACGTCCGCCCTGGTCGCTACCGCATCCCGGACCGGACCGTCGGGCCGGAACGGGCGCGCCGGCTGGCCCGGGAACAGCAGGAACGTCCTGCGGTACTTGAACGGCGACCGCCGCAGCGGGCTCCCGCACCGCCAGACCCAGCGGGCGGTCGGCACGCCGGCGTCATCCACCAGCTCCACCACGACCCTGCGGACGTTCCTCGGTTTCTCGAACTCCAACTCGAGCCGGACCGCGTCGTTGCCGGCAAGATCGAAGCTCAGCCCGCCGGACTGGTCACCAAACGGGTTTCGCGAGCCCTCCACCGCAACGTGCGTGGTGTCCTTCTCGGTGCGCAGCTCCACCCGGCGCGCTCCGCCCCTCGCCTTCGCCAGCCGGGCCCGCTTGGTGACGACCGAGACGAACTCCTGGATCGGGGTGTTGCGCCCCGAGGCGGGTGGCTGCTCTTGCCGGGCCAGGTACAGCGCGCGCGGGTCCACCACGTCCGCCGTGGTCGCCATGATCAGGACCCAAGTGCCGTAGATGATCTCCACGTGCTGGATGTGCAGGCCGGCCTGCTCGCACATCCGCCGGATCCGCGGCACGTCGAAGCGGCTCAGATGCCCCCAGACCTTCTCCAGCCTGCCGTACAGCGGCACCGAGAACACCAGCGAGGCATCAGGCGGCAGGCACTTGGCGATCGTGGCCAGGCCCTCCTCGGCGTCCGGCAGGTGCTCGAGCATCTCCAGCATGATCACCAGGCTGGGGTCGTGCTGGGCCACCCATTCCGGGGTCAGGTCGTAGATGTTCTTGACCTCGAACTGCGCCGGCCGATCACCGAGCTCATTCGCGTCGATCATGGACCGGGCCGAGGCGAGATGGCTGTCCATGATGTCGATGCCGGTATAGGTCTTGAGCGCGCTGTCCCGCAGCAGCACGCCGCTGAGGTAGCCGCGGCCTGAACCGATGTCGAGCACCCGGTCGCCGGGCAGGACGAAGTCCAGCATCCGGCGCACCCGGGTGTAGTTGCTGTCCCTAGTCATGATCTTGAGATAGAACTGCGCCGCGCCCGGCCATTCGATCAGCGGCTGCATGGTGGCCCGGGCATGGTCGGCCGCCGCCGTCAGCTGGTCCTGGTGCCGCGCCTTGTACTCGTCAGGCGGCATCCGCTCGAGGTGCTCGACCAGTTCGAACGCGTTCCGGACGGCATCGTCGCGCAGCGTGCGCAGCGCGTCGGTCACGGCCTCCGGTTGCACGGACATGGTGGGCACCGGCTCGGTGGTCATAGCGAGCTCCCCAGGTGACGCGACACCGCGGCGGGCGCAGATCAGGACATGTCCCGTCCAGATCCGGACAGGGCACGATAGCCCGTATCTAGGCGTGATTTCTACGCAACTCGTCGTAGTGGGGCAAGTGCTGCCCAGGATCAGCGCTCAGGTGGCGGCCACGCCCGGGATCGCGGGCGCCACCGGTCGCTACGAGGCCTGGCTGACCGTGCTCATGTTGAAGTCCGGAATCCGGATCGGCGGCATCGCGGTCCGCACCCCGTATTCGTCCCACTCCCGCGGCAATGTCACCTCGGTGCGCCCCACCTCGCCCAGCCGGCCGAGCAGGTCGACCGGGCTCTCGTTGAACCGGAAGTTGGTCACCGCACCGACGACCTCGCCGCGCTCGACCAGGTAGACCCCGTCTCTGGTCAGTCCGGTCAGCAGCAGGGTCTCCAGGTCGACCTCGCGGATGTACCACAGGCAGGTGAGCAGCAGCCCGCGCTCGGTCGAGGCGATCATCTCGGCCAGCGTCCGGCCCTGGCCCTGGCCGTCCAGAATGAGGTTGCCGATCGGAGGCGCGGTGCCCGCTCCGAACTGCCCGGCCGACGAGCGGGTGTGGATCAGGGTGGCCAGCACGCCGTTGCTGATCCAGTCGGTCGGGGCTAGCGGCAACCCGTTGTCGAAGACCGACTCGGTGCGGCCCGAGGCGTGGGTGAGCGCGAACGGCGCGCAGGTCAGCCCGGCCGCGGTGGCCGCCGGGTCGCTGCGCAGTGTGACCGGGACGTTCGCTAGCTGCTCACCGAGCCGGGTGCCACCACCGGCCCGGGAGAACACGGTGTGGCCCTCCTCGGCGTCCCGCCCGCCGGCGTACCAGTACAGCGGGATCATCAGGTCGGCGACCGCGGTCGGCGGCAGCAGCGTCTCGTAGCGGCCTGGCTCGAGGTCGATGGTGCGCTTGCCCCAGTCCAGCCGGCGGGCCAGGTCGGCGTCCAGCGCGGCAACGTCCACGTCGGTGAAGTCGTCGGTGGCCGCGCCGACCCAGGCCGAGCCGCCGGGCTCGGACTTGCCGTTCACGGTCACGCTGCCGAACCGCTGGTCGTGCCGCAGCCGAAGCCCGGTGGACGAGCCTAGGTAGCTGGACGTCGTGACATGCTCGGCGAAGCCGTAAAGCCGGCGCCCGGCAGCCCGCGATCGGACGAACGCCTCGCCGAGTGCGGGCGCGAACGTGCCGAACACCGCGATGTCGGTCTCGGCCGGCGGCTCGTCCCAGCGCCGGCCCGTGGCCGTGTCGGCCCCGCCGGGCTCGACCAGGGCGAACGCGTCGTCGGCCGGCCCACTGCTGACCGCGGCCGTCTCGGCAGCGCGGACCACCGACTCGAGCTCGTCCGCGGTGACGTTGCTCCGTGAGATCACCCCGGCCGCCACCCCGGTGGCGCCACCCACCGAGGCGATCACGGTGAGCTGGCGGGAGCGCATCGCACCGTTGGTGGTCAGCGTGTTGCCCGCCCAGCGCAAGTTGGCGCTGGTCTTCTCGTCCGCGATCACCATGCAGCCGTCGGCCTTGGACAGCCCGAGCACCCGCTCGACCGTGTCCTGCGCGGTCATCTCCGCCCGGTCACTCATCGTCCGGCCTCCTGAAGCGTGTTGAGGATGTTCACCGACGTGAACAGCGCGCTCGGGCAGCCGTGGCTGACCGCGGCGACCTGGCCGGGCTGCCCCTTGCCGCAGTTGAACGCGCCGTGCAGCAGGTAGGTCCGCGGACCGCCAACCGCGGCCATCGAGCCCCAGAAATCGGTGGTGGTGGCCTGGTAGGCGACGTCGCGTAGCTGCCCGGCCAGCCGCCCGTTGCGGATCGCGTAGAACCGCTGCCCGGTGAACTGGAAGTTGTAGCGCTGCATGTCGATCGACCAGGACTTGTCGCCGACCACATAGATGCCGTTGTCCACGCCTCCGATCAGATCCTCGGTCGAGCCGCCGTCCGGCCTCGGTTGCAGCGACACGTTGGCCATCCGCTGGATCGGCACGTGCCCGGGCGAGTCGGCGAACGCGCACCCGTTGGACCGGCCAAGGCCTTTCATCCGGGCCATCCGGCGGTCCAGCTGGTAGCCCACCAGCGTGCCGTCCCTGACCAGATCCCAGGACTGCCCGGCGACCCCCTCGTCGTCGTAGCCGATGGTGGCCAACCCGTGCTCGACCGTGCGGTCACCGGTGACGTGCATGAGGTCGCTGCCGTAGCGCAGCGAGCCGAGCTGATCGAACTTCGCGAACGAGGTGCCCGCGTAGGCCGCCTCGTAGCCGAGGGCGCGGTCCAGCTCGGTGGCGTGCCCGATCGACTCGTGGATGGTCAGCCACAGGTTGGTGGGATCGATGACCAGGTCGTAGCGGCCGGGGCTGACGCTGGGTGCGGTCATCTTCTCGGCCAGCCAGACCGGGATCTGGGCCAGCTCGTCGTCCCAGTCCCAGACGCCGTCGGCGCCGGTCGCGTATTCCCAGCCGCGGCCGACCGGCGGCGAGTTGGTCCGCATCGTGTCGAACCGCCCGGTCTCCTTCTCGATCGCGGTGGCGGTGAACTCGGGGCCGATCCTGACCCGCTGCTGGGTGCTGACCGTGCCGGCCAGGTCGGCGTAGAACTTCTGCTCCTTGACCGCGAACAACGACGCGTCGACGTGTGCCACCCCGTCGTGGGCGAGCAGCCCCGCACTGTGCTCGGCCAGCCAGCCGATCTTTTCGTGGTCGGCGACGTCGAACGGATCGACGTCGTAGGCCGACACCCAGTGCACGTCGCCGTACGCCGGCTCGTCGGCCAGCTCGACCCGCTCGCTGGACAGCCCGGCGCTGATCCTGGCCAGCTCGACCGCGGTCTGGGCGGCCTTCGCGACTGCCTCCGGGGTCAGCTCGACCGCGGCCGCGAAACCCCAGCTGCCGTCGTGCACGACCCGGACCGCGAACCCGGTGTCTTCGCCGTCGTGCGCGGTCTCCAGCCGACCGTCGCGCAGCCGGAGATATTGGCTGCGCACCCGCTCGATCCGCAGGTCGGCATGCTCGGCGCCCAGGTCGCGGGCCTGCTGCAGGGCGGCATCGGCCAGCGGGCGCAGCGGAAGCGCGGTGAACGAGTCGTCGACCTGCCGTGACATTGATCACTCCAGAGGGGCGGGTTGGTGCACCGGGTTGTCAGTGGCCTCGGCAAGGATCCTGCCATGCCCCTCCGACAGCACCTCGGCGCACTCGGCGAGAAGCAGTTCCGGTTGCTGTACGCCGGCCAGTTGGTGTCCTTACTCGGCGACGGCCTGCTCGGGGTGACCCTGGCGTTTGCCGTGCTTGGCATCTCCGACGACCCCGCCGATCTCGGTGTGGTGCTAGCGTCGCGATCCCTGCCGATGCTGGCGTTCTTGCTGGTCGGCGGGGTGCTCGCGGACCGGCTCCCGCGCCGGGCGGTGCTGCTCTGCTCTGACCTGATCCGCGGCGGCGCGCAGGTCGTGCTTGCCGTGCTGTTGCTGACCGGCCAGGCGCAGATCTGGCATCTCGCCGTGGCGATGGCGGTCTACGGCGTCGCCACGGCCGCGTTCTACCCGGCCTGGACCGCGCTGATGCCGGCCGTAGTCAGCCCGGCCAACCTGCAGAGTGCGAACGCGATGTATGCCATGTCGAGATCGGCCGGTCTGGTGGCTGGCCCGATCGTTGCCGGGATCCTGTTGGTCACGGTCGGTCCGGGTTGGGCGATCGCGATCGACGCGGCCACGTTCGGCGTGAGTGCGGTGTTCCTCGCCCTGCTGCGGGTGCCGGTCAGGCAGCCGGCGCCGCGTCGGCCGTTCGTCGCCGAGCTGCGCGAGGGTTGGACCGAGTTCGTCAGCCGCACCTGGGTCTGGTCCGCGGTCGCGTGCGCCTGCCTGGTGAGTGGGCTGTTCGCGATCTACAACGTGCTCGGCCCGCTGGTCAGCGCGCGCGAGCTGGGCGGGCCGGGCCCGTGGTCGGCCATCGTGGCCGGGTCCGGAGTCGGTGCCGTGGCCGGTGGTGCGGTGGCCTTGCGGCTGCGGCCGGCTCGACCATTGCTGGTTGGCTCGATCGCGTGCACCGGGTTTGCCCTTGCCCCGCTGGCGCTGGCGGCCGGCCTGCCGGTGCCCGCGCTCGTGGTCGCGGCGTTCCTGAGTGGGCTCGGCCTGATGACCTTCAACACGCTCTACGAGACCACGCTGCAGCGGCACGTCCCGGCCGACGTCCTCGGCCGGGTGACCTCGTACGACTGGTTCGGTTCGCTTGCGGCGGCGCCGCTCGGCTTTGCCCTGGCCGCGCCACTGGCCGGCTGGGTGGGCATCGGGGTGGCGCTGTGGATCGTCGGGATCGGCGCGTTGACCGTGCTGTGCATCCTGCTCGCGGTCCCGGACATCCGGCGGCTGCGGGCGTTCCCGCCGGCCCGAGAACTCACCGACCCGGATTCCCTCGGCCCCCTGCCAGCCGGTAGCGTCCGGGAACCATGAGCCGTTCCGTTCTCGTCACCGGCGGAAACCGGGGCATCGGCCTGGCCATCGCGCGCAGTTTCGCCGCGGCCGGCGACCAGGTTGCCATCACCTACCGCAGCGGCGAGCCTCCGGCCCGCCTGCTCGGGGTCAAGGCCGATGTGACCGACCCGGTCTCGGTCGATGCCGCGTTCACCGAGGTCGAGGCGGCCCACGGCCCGGTCGAGGTGCTGGTCGCCAACGCCGGCATCACCCGGGACAAGCTGCTGCTGATGATGTCCGACGACGACTTCGGCGCGGTGCTCGACACCAACCTGGCCGGGTCCTTCCGGGTGGCCAAGAGGGCCGCGAAGACCATGGTCAGGGCCAGGAAGGGCCGGATGATCTTCATCTCATCCGTGGTCGGCCTGCTCGGCTCGGCCGGCCAGGCGAACTACGCGGCCAGCAAGGCGGCACTGGTCGGATTTGCCCGGTCGGTGGCCAGGGAGCTCGGCTCCCGCAGCATCACCGCGAACGTGGTGGCGCCCGGCTTCGTCGCGACCGACATGACCGCGGCCCTGCCCGAGGAGCGGCAGCAGGCGATCCTGAGTCAGGTGCCGCTCGGCCGCTACGCGACCGCCGACGAGATCGCCGCCGTGGTGCGGTTCCTGGCCAGCGAGGACGCGGCCTACATCACCGGTGCGGTGATCCCGGTCGACGGCGGGCTCGGGATGGGTCACTGACCCGACCCCGACCGCAACCCCGGCCGAGCCCCCCGGCGAAGATCGGGGGCTATCCCTACCCCGAACCAGGGTGGCTGCCGGATGGGGACGAACCGGCCCGCTCCCTAGCGTCGGAGAACGTCGGAGTACGTTCGCTCGACTCGAGGGGTTCCCATGCCGCGCCGCGCTCGGCACGCCGTCCTGCCAGTAGCCCAGCCCGTTCCCACCACAGCCGGCTCAACCGGCAACCTGGCCGCGACCGTCGCGCAATGGAGCGCCCGGCACCGGGCCACCGCCATCGTCGGCTGGCTGCTGCTGGTCATCGGAGCCACCCTGCTCAGCGGCACGATCGGCACCCGTAGCGCGGCCGGCAGCGAGCTGGGTAGCGGGCGCTCGGCGCGGGCCGAGCAAATCATCGATGCGGCCGGGTTCCCGGAGCAGCCGGGCGAGATGGTGCTCATCCGCAGCGACCAGCTCACCGTGGACTCGCCGCAGTTCCAGGCCGCGTTACGGGACGTCACGGTGGCCGTCGAGGCCACCGGCGAGGTGGCCAACCTGGCGTCGCCGCTGGCCGCCGACGGCACCGGACTGGCCACGGACGGCGCCGGGCTGGTCTCGGCCGACCGGCACGCTGCCCTGGTCACGTTCGAGCTGGCCGGCGACCCGGAAACGGCGCCGGATCGGGTCGGTGAAGTGCTCGATGCGGTTGCCGGGGTGCAGGCGCAGTATCCGGATCTGACCGTCGCCCAGGCCGGCGCTGCCAGTGGCGACCGCCTGATCGGGGAGAGCCTGGACCGCGATCTGCAGCGGCTTTCGATGCTGTCGATCCCGCTCACCCTCGGCATCCTGCTGGTCGCGTTCGGCGCGTTGCTGGCCGCGGTGATCCCGATCGGGCTGGCGATCACCGGGTTTCTGGCCAGCCTCGGCCTGCTCGCGGTGGCCAGCCGGGCGATCCCGACCGTGGACGCGACCGCGCACCTGATGCTGCTGATCGGGCTCGCGGTCGGGGTGGACTACTGCCTGTTCTACATCCGCCGGGAGCGCGAGGAGCGGGCCAACGGCGCCGACCGGCACCAGGCGTTGGCGATTGCCGCGGCGACCTCGGGCCGCTCGGTGCTGATCTCCGGCTTGACCGTGGTGGTCGCGATGGCCGGCATGTTCCTGACCGGGGACGGCACGTTCATGAGCTTCGCGGTCGGCACGATCCTGGTCGTGCTCGTCGCGGTGCTCGGCTCGCTGACCGTGCTGCCCGCCTTGCTGTCCAAGCTGGGGGACCGGGTCGACCTGGGCAAGATTCCCGGGCTGTACCGCCGGCCGCGCCCCGACCCGGACGGGACCGGGACCGCGCAGGGCCGGGTCTGGCGGGCCGTGCTCGGTGCGGTGCTTCGCCGGCCCGGCCGGGCGGCCGCACTGAGCGCCGGTGCGCTCGCGCTGGTCGCGTTGCCCGCGTTGCAGATGCACACCGCGTCGCCCGGGATCTCCGACGTGCCCAACGACCTGCCGCTGATCGCCACGTTCAAGCAGATCGAGCAGGCGTTCCCCGGTGGCACCGACCCGGCCGTGGTGGTGGTCAAGGCGGCCGACGTGACCACCGCGGAGACGAGCACCGCGATCGAGCAGTTCCGCCAGGCGGCCATCGCGACCGGGCAGCTGCACGAGCCGATCACGGTCGAGGTCAACCCGGACCGGACCGTCGCGGTCATCGACGTGGGCCTGGCCGGGTCGGGCACCGACGCGGTGTCCGAGGACGCGTTGCACACGTTGCGGGACGAGGTGGTCCCGGCCACGCTTGGCCAGCTGCCGGGTGCCGAGGTCGGGGTCACCGGGTTGACCGCGTGGTCGGCGGACTTCAACGACCTGCTGTCGCGCAGCGTGCCGCTGGTGTTCGGGTTCGTGCTCGGGCTCGCGTTCCTGCTGCTGCTGGTCTCGTTCCGGTCCCTGGTGGTCGCGGTCACCGCGATCGCGCTGAACCTGCTGTCGGTGGCAGCTGCCTACGGATTGCTGGTGCTGACCTTCCAGTTCGGCTGGGGCGAGAGCCTGCTCGACTTCACCTCGACCGGTGAGATCGCCAACTGGCTGCCGCTGTTCCTGTTCGTGATCCTTTTCGGGCTGTCGATGGACTACCACGTGTTCGTGCTGTCCCGGATCCGGGAGGGCCACGACCGCGGACTGACCACCCGGCAGGCGGTCGCGAACGGCATCGCCGGTACCGCCGGCACGATCACCAGCGCGGCTGTGGTCATGGTTGCGGTGTTCGGGCTGTTCGCCTCGATGTCGCTGGTCTCGATGAAGCAGCTGGGCTTCGGTCTGGCCGCGGCCATCCTGATCGACGCCACGATCGTGCGTGCGGTGCTGCTGCCGGCGGTGATGGCGCTGCTCGGTGAGCGGAACTGGTACCTGCCACGGTGGCTGCGCTGGCTGCCCGAGCTCTCGCACGGCCAGCCTGGCCCGGCCGGCCGGCCGGCCGCGGGGCCGGTGGCGGTGGGTGCCCCGGCCGGCGAGCCGGACGGCCATCCGAATCGGCGACCGGTTCCGGTATCGGCTCTGCGAGACTGACCGGTGTGCAGCACCCGTCCGCGCTGGCGGCGGTATCGGCTCTGCGAGACTGACCGGTGTGCAGCACCCGTCCGCGCTGGCGGATCTTGAGCGGGTCTACCGAGCCGAGGCGGCCAGGCTCCGTGGGGCACTGGCCCACCGGCTCGGTGACCTGGACCTCGCCGAGGAGCTGCTGCAGGATGCCTTGCTCGAGGCCGCCGCGCACTGGCCGGAGGAAGGCGTGCCGGCCAATCCAGGCGGCTGGCTCGCGACCACGGCCAAGCGCAAGGGCATCGATCGGCTGCGCCGCGAGCAGGCCGGCCGGGACAAGCTCGCGCTGATCGCGAACAGCTGGCCGGACTCGGACCCCGCGGACGACGACCTGCTCGGCCTGATCTTCGCGTGCTGCTCGCCCGAGCTGCCCAGGGAGTCGCAGATCGCGCTCACCCTGCGCAGCGTGTGCGGGCTGACCACGGCCGAGGTCGCGGCCGCCTACCTGCAGCCGGAGCCGACCATGGCACAGCGGCTGAGCCGGGCCCGCAAGCTGCTGCAGCAGCGCGGTGTGCGGTTCGCGGTGCCCGACCCGGACGAGTTCAATGCCCGGTTGGACGAGGTGCTCGGCGTCGTCTACCTGCTGTTCAACGAGGGCTACCTGACCAGCAGCGCGCGGGAGCCGGCCAGGCACGACCTGGTCGCGACCGCACAGTGGCTCGGCGATCTGCTGCACCAGCTGATGCCGCGGGAGCCTGAGGGGCTCGGGTTGCGGGCCCTGATGATGCTGCACCAGGCGCGGGCCACGACCCGGTTCGACGGCTGGGGCCGGCTGGTCCGGCTGGCCGACCAGGACCGGTCCCGCTGGGATCGGGCGACCATCGTCGCGGCCACCGAGCTGCTGGACAGCGCGCTGGCCGGGCGCCGGCCCGGCCCCTACCAGGTCCAGGCCGCGATCGCCGCGCTGCACGCGCAGGCCACCTGCTACGCGGACACCGACTGGGCCCAGATCCGGCTGCTGTACGACCAGCTCGACCGGCTCACCCCGTCGCCGGTGGTGCGGCTCAACCGGGCCGTGGCCACGCGCTATACCCACGGCGCCGCGACCGCGCTGGTCGAGCTGGACCGGCTGGAGGGCGAGCTGCGCGACTACCGGCTCTGGTATGCGGTGCGCGGCGAGCTGTTGCGCGATCTCGGCCGGACCGAGGAAGCCCGCCTGGCCGACAAGCGGGCACTGGAGCTGGCCACCAATCCGGCCGAGCGGGAGCTGCTCGCCCGCCGCCTGGCTGAGGCCTGACCCCGGCGCCCGCTCGCCGGCCCGACCGGGTGTGTCGAGCTGTGTCCGGCTCGCCCCCCGGCCGTTGCTCGGCTAATGCTCGACCACCGGGCGGACCTCGATGACGACGTCGGGGCGTCTGGCGTTCGGCCAGGTAGCGGCGATCTCGACCGCTTCGTCCATCGAATTCGCGTCCAGCAGCACGAACCCGCCGATGACCTCCTTGGACTCGAGGAACGGGCCGTCGATCACCAGCCCACCCCGGATCGTGCGGGCGGTGCCCGGCTCGGCCAGCTCGGCCCCACCGTCGGCGATCTTGCCGGCCTGGCTCCAGCGTTCGAACCAGGCGTAGGTCGCGGTCATCGCGGCGGCCCGCTCCGCCGCGCTGGAATCGGACCAGGACTCCGGATTGCCGCCGATCAACATCGCGTAGCGCATACCCATCCCTAGCGCTCCAGGACCGGCCGGACTTCGATCGTGATCAGGCCGTTGGACACTCCCGGCCAGCCGGACGCGATCTCTACCGCTTCCTCGATCGTGTCGGTCTCTAGGGTGGAGAATCCGCCGATAGCTTCCTTTGCCTCGATGTACGGGCCGTCGGTGACGCCGGTGCTGCGGATTGTCTTGGCCTTGGTCGGCGAGTCCAGCTCGGCGCCGTCGTCCACGATCTTGCCGGCCTGGGTCCACTTGTCGTACCAGGCCACGATCTCGTTCATCCAGGCTTCGGACTCGGCGTCGTCGGTGGGGTACTTCGACTCGTCTCCGACGATCAAGATGACGTACTTCATGGTGTCGTTCTCCTGTGGTCCTCGGACGCGGCTGCGCCCTCTCGCTGCCTACTACGAATGCCGCCGCCCGGATTTCGACACGTCAGCCAACCTCGTCGTCCTCCGCGTCGATCTCGTCCTTGGAGATCCCGAGCAGGAACAGGATCGCGTCCAGCTGCTGCATGCTCACCGAGGTGTCCGCGGCCCGCTTGACCACGGCTTTGGCGTTGAACGCCACGCCGAGCCCGGCCAGCGCGATCATGTCCAGGTCGTTCGCGCCGTCGCCGATGGCCACCGTCTGGCTCAGCGGCACCTCGGCGGCCGCGGCGAACCGGCGCAGCGCGTCAGCCTTGCCGGCCCGGTCGATGATCGGACCGGTCAGCCGGCCGGTGAGCCGCCCGTCCACGATCTCCAGTGTGTTCGCGGCCGCGTAGTCCAGCCCGAGCTCGGCCGCCAGCACGTCGGTGACCTGAGTGAACCCACCGGAGACCACGGCGACCTTGTGGTCGAGGCGTTTGAGCGTCCGGATCAGGGTGGCCGCGCCCGGGGTCAGCTCGACCCGCTTGGTCACCTCGTCCAGCGCGCTCGCGTCCAGCCCGGCGAGCAGCTCGACCCGGCGACGCAGCGACTCGGTGTAGTCCAAGTCGCCGCGCATCGCCGCGGCGGTGATCCGGGCCACCTCGTCGGCGCTGCCGGCCAGACCGCCGAGCGCATCGATCATCTCGCCGCGGACCAGGGTGGAGTCGACGTCCATCACGACCAGTCGCTTGGCCCGGCGGTACAGGCCGGAGCGCTGCACCGCCACGTCGACCTCGCGCCGGGCTGCCTCCTCGGTGAGCTTGCGGCGCAGCTCCATCGAGTCGGCGCCGGACACGTCGAGCTCGAGGCTGGTCACCGGATTCCGGGACAGCCGCACGATCCGGTCGATGTTGGCTCCGCAGCCGGCGATGATCCCGGCCACCGCGGCGACGTCGACCGGGCGGAGCGGCTGACCGAGCATCGTGACGTGCAGCCGGCCCAGTCCGCGCGGCGCGTTGTCGCCGGCGCCGGCGATCGTCTCGATGTCCATCCCGAGCTCGCGAGCGGCCCGGGTCAGCCGGGCCGACAGCTCGCCCTCTTCGTTCGGGCTGGTGACCAGCACACCGAGGATGAGCCGGCCGCGGACCACCACCTGCTCCATGTCGAGCACCTGGATCGGATACTCGGCGAGCACGTCGAACAGGGCGGAGGTCACCCCTGGCCGGTCCCGGCCGGTGACGGTCAGCAGCAGGGTCCGGACGGGCCAGGTGGCAGGGTGGGTCTCTGCGTGCACCGAACCACGCTATCGGCCCTGGCCAGGGTGGCTCAGCGAAGCAGGTTCAGGTCGCCGAACTCGTGCCAGAGGTAGCGCCGCGCCACGGCCTCCCGGTAGCAGTCGCGCAGTAGATCCGGTCCGGCGACTGCTTCCAGCATCGCCAGGTGCGAGGCGCGTGGCTCGTGCAGCCCGGTGAGCAGTCCGTCCACGACCCGGATCGCCCGATCCGGGGTGACCACCAGGTTCGTCCAGCCCCGGCCGGGCCGGATCCGGCCGTCCGGATCGGCCACCGTCTCCAGCGCTCGCACCACCGTGGTGCCGACCGCGATGATCCGGCCGCCGGCGGTCTTGGCCGCGTTCACCAGTGCCGCGGTGGGGGCGGGCACGTGGTAGCGCTCCGGGTAGGGCCGCTCGTGCGCCTCGGCCGAGGCGACCCCGGTGTGCAGGGTCAGCGGGACCACCGCGATGCCGCGACTGACCAGCTTGGTCACCAGTGCCGGGCTGAACGGCCGGCCGGCGCTTGGCATCTCCGCGCTGCCCGGCTCGATGCCGAACACGGTCTGGTATGCGGACAGCGGCCAGTCCTCGGTCACGTAGCCGTACCTGATCGGCCGGCCGTACCGGCTCAGGTAGTCGAGCACGCCGGAGCTGTCCGGCCCGTCGCAGGCCATGGCGGCGACCCAGAGCCGGCCATCGGAGTAGGGCTGGACCAGGCGCACGGCCATCCCACCCGGCAGCCGGTAGACCTGGCCGGACTCGCCGTCCGGGTAGGGCACCGTGCTCCCGCCGCGGTCCGGGCGACGCAGCTCGACCACCCATCGGCGGGGCGCCTGGGCCGGCCCGGCCGGCAGCTCGGTGCAGAAGTGCACGACCAGCCCGGAGCCGTCCACCGCGTCCACCGCAGCCGGCACGGTGGCAGAGACGTTCACGACGAGCAGGTCGCCGGGCCGTAGCAGTCCAGGCAGGTCGACGAACCGGTGATGCGAGACCGCGCCGGTGCTCTTGTCACCCACCAGCAGGCGGACCCCGTCCCGGCTCAGGCCACGAGCCTCCGGCGGTTGGCGCGCGGCCAGCGCCGCGGGGAGCTCGAAGTCCACGGTTGCGGTCACTGGCCGGCCTCGGTCCACAACAGCACCCGGTTGCCGGCCGGATCGGTCACGGTGAACCCGTAATGCCCGGCGCCCCCACGGTGACCAGCTCCGGCAGCCGGTACCGGCCCGATGCCGGCCGCAGGTCGAGCAGCTGCAGGAACGCCGGGACCACGGTCTGCGGGAGCGGTCGATCCGAGATGTCCTCGCCGGGAAACGCCTCCTGGTGCATCCGGGTGCGCAGGTCGCCCGGGTCGACCGACCAGACCCGCACCCGCGGTTCCTCGGCGGCCAGCACCCGGCCGGCCTGCTCCAGCGCGGCCTTGGCCGAGCCGTAGCCGCCCCAGCCTTCGTATGCCTCGACCGCGGCGTCCGAGGTGATGTTGACCAGCACGCCCTCCGCCGCCCGCAATGCCGGCAGCGCCAGCTGAGCGAGCCCGAGCTGGGCGATCACGTTGACCTCGTACACGGTCCGCAGCACGTCCAGCGGATAGTCGCCGAGGGCCGGCTGCGGGCTTGGCCCGAGGATGCCGGCGTTGTTGATCAGTAGGTCCAACCCGCCTCCGCCCGCGGCTCCGGCCGGCTCGACGGCTCGGACCAGCGCGGCCCGATGTGCCGGGCGGGTGAGATCGCCGGGGAGCGCGGTCACCGTGGTGAGCTCGCTCAGCTCGGCGGCGGCGAGCTGGAGCGGCTCGGCGTGCTTGGCGGTGATGACCAGCCGCCAGCCGGCCTCGGCGAGCCCGGTGGCCAGGGCAAGGCCGAGCCCCCTGGAGGCTCCGGTAACGAGTGCGACAGGCATGTGATCGACGCTAGGTCGGGGCCGGGACCGCCGGATCGGGCGCGAGTGGGTACCGCGCCCGGACCTTCGCCCTAGGCCGCCCGGCTGATCCCGGCCGCGGGCCGGCTCGGTACCGTCGGGAGCGTGCCGCACAGCGAGGTTGAGCGGGCCACCCTGGACGCGTTGTCGGCCGCGGTCCTGGCCGTGGCCAGGCACCTGTCGGTCCGGGACGTGCTGCAGACGATCGTGGCCGCGGCCCGGGACCTGCTGGACGCCGACTACGCCGCGCTCGGCGTGCCCGATGACGCCGACTCGTTCGCCGAGTTCGTGGTGGACGGGGTCAGCGACGCGGAGCGGGCCGCGATCGGTCCGCTGCCCCGCCAACACGGCATGCTCGGGGTGATGCTGCGAGAGGCCAAGGTGCAGCGGCTGACCGATATCCGGGCCGATCCGCGGTTCGAGTGGTGGCCGGCGTCACATCCCGTGCTCGGCGCCTTCATCGGCATGCCGATCCTGGACGGCGCGGACATCCTGGGCGCGATCTACCTGGCCAATCCGCGCAACCGGGCCGAGTTCAGCACCGACGACGAGCGGCTTCTCGGGGTGCTGGCCGCACATGCGGCGATCGCGCTCACCAACGCGCGGCTCTACGAGCGCAGCCGGGAGCTGACCCTGGTCGAGGAGCGGCAGCGGATCGCACACGAGCTGCACGACGCGGTGGCGCAGAAGCTGTTCAGCCTGCGGCTGACCGCGCAGGCCGCGGGTGCCTTGGTGAGCCGCGATCCGGCCCGGGCCGCGACCGAGCTGGCCGCGGTGAGCCGGCTGGCCGCGGAGGCCCAAGACGAGCTACGGCAGGTGGTGGCTGAGCTGATGCCGGCCGACCTGGCCGACCACGGGTTGGTCGAGACCCTGCGCCGGCGGGTGGCGCTGCTCGACCGGGTGCACGCAGCTGCGGTGACGTTCCAGGCCGACGGGGTGCGCCGGCTGCCGGCGGCGACCGAGGAAGCGATCCTGCGGGTGGCCCAGGAGGCGCTGCACAACGCGTTGCGGCACGGCGGTGCCGCCTCGGTCACGGTCCGGTTGCTCGGCCGCCCGGGCGGGGTGGAGCTAGAGATCATCGACGACGGGCTGGGCTTCGATCCGGCCGCGGTCCGCACCGGCGGGTCGTCCGGTCTCGGCCTGGCGTCGATGCGGGAACGGGCCAGGTCGGTCGGCGGATCGCTGCGGGTGCGCTCCCGGGCCGGTAGCGGCACCACGATCCATCTGGAGGTGCCCGATGGTTGAGCCGCCGGGTCGTACGAAGATCAGGGTGCTGATTGCCGACGATCACGAGGTGGTGCGCCGCGGGCTGCGCACGTTTCTCGAGGTGCAGGACGACATCGACATCGTCGGCGAAGCGGCCAACGGCGAGGTCGCGGTGCAGCAGGCGCAGGCACTGCAACCGGACGTGATCCTGCTCGATCTGAAGATGCCGGGCGTCGACGGGGTCGAGGCGTTGCGCATGCTGCGGGCCCGGGAGGTCGCCGCCAAGGTGCTGGTCGTCACGTCGTACGCCGACCTGACCGCGGTGGTCCCGGCGGTGCGGGCCGGCGCGGCCGGCTACGTCTACAAAGACATCGACCCGGACGCGCTGGCCAACGCGATCCGCTCGATCCATGCCGGGCACGTGCTGCTCCACCCCGAGGTGGCCGCCGCGTTGCTGACCGCGGCGCCGGGCAGCGGGCGCAGCGGGGCGGGCGACGGGCTGTCCGCGCTCACCCCACGGGAGCGGGACGTGCTGGCCGAGATCGCCCGCGGCCGGTCCAACCGGGAGATCGCCAGAGCGCTCGTGCTGTCCGAGAAGACGGTCAAGACGCACGTGTCCAACATCCTGATGAAGCTGGACCTGGCCGATCGAACCCAAGCGGCGCTGTTCGCGGTCCGGCACGGAATCGGGGACGCCGGTTAGGGTATGTCTCCCAAGTCTTGGTGGATGCGGGCGGCGATCCAGACGACGTCCGGCAAGGCGAAGGAGGAGTCGATAGTGGAGCTATGGCGACTCTCGACTTCGCAGCCGGTCGTCGCCTGGGCGGCGATCCGCGCCGCCGACGACTTG
>JAKEEW010000333.1 GCA_022616375.1 Sporichthyaceae bacterium | reverse complement strand
GACCGATCTGCTCTGACGGCTCGCACGGCCAACCCGTTGGCGTCCGGCCAAGCTCGGCCCCATAGAATCGTTCGGTCAGCGTGGATGATCCCGCGTGGGAAGCACCGAGGACTCAGGGGGCGCTCATGGCCGCCATCTCCCGCGAGGAGGTCGCGCATCTGGCGCGGCTGTCGCGGCTCGCCGTCACCGACGAGGAGCTGGATCGCTTCGCCGGCCAGCTGGACGTTATCTTGCAGGCGGTGGCCCGTGTCGGTGAGGTGGCCGCGGCCGATATCCCGCCCACCTCGCACTCGGTGCCGCTGACCAACGTGCTGCGCGATGACACGGTGGTGTCCGGCCTGCCCCGGGACGAGGTGCTCGCGGGGGCACCGGATGCCGCGGAGGCACGCTTTCGCGTACCCCGGATTCTGGACGATGAGGCGTGAGGGGTGGCGTGATGGATGGTCTCATCAGGTCAACGGCGGTGGAGCTGAGCCGGCTGCTGGCCACCCGTGAGGTGTCCGCGGTGGAGGTGGCGCGGGCGCACCTCGACCGGATCGCCGAGGTCGATGAGCGAGTGCACGCGTTCCTCTGTGTCGATGCCGAGGGTGCGGTTGCGGCTGCGGAGGCGGTGGACCAGGCCAGGGTACGCGGTGAGGAGCTGCCGCCACTGGCCGGTGTCCCGGTCGCGGTGAAAGATGTCATGGCCACCCGCGGCCTGCCGACCACCTGCGGCTCGCGGATCCTCGACGGCTGGCGCCCACCCTACGACGCCACCATCGTGACCCGGATGCGGGCCGCCGGCCTGGTCGTGCTGGGCAAGACCAACATGGATGAGTTCGCGATGGGCTCCTCGACGGAGTACTCGGCTTTTGGCCCCACCCACAACCCGTGGGACCTCGACCGCATCCCCGGCGGGTCCGGTGGTGGCTCGGCCGCCGCGCTGGCCGCCTTCCAAGCGCCGCTGGCCATCGGAACCGACACGGGCGGGTCGATCCGCCAGCCGGGGGCGGTGACCGGCACCGTGGGCGCCAAGCCGACCTATGGCGCCACGTCGCGCTACGGGCTGGTCGCGTTTTCCTCCTCATTGGACACTCCGGGACCGTGCGCCCGGACAGTGGTGGACACGGCGCTGCTGCACGCCATCATCGCCGGGCACGACCCGCACGACTCGACCTCGGTTCCGGCGCCGGTGCCGGATGTGGTGGGCGCCGCCCGGCTGGGTGCCAGCGGCGACCTGAGCGGGGTCCGGCTCGGCCTGGTGACCCAGTTCGGTGGGGAGGGCGCCGAGCCGGGGGTGCTCGCGGCCTACCGCGAGGCGGTGCAGGCCCTGGTCAAGCTCGGCGCCGAGGTGGTCGAGGTGTCCTGCCCGCACTTCGAGTATGCGCTGCCGGCCTACTACCTCATCGCCCCGGCGGAGGCCTCGTCCAACCTGGCCCGCTTTGACGGTGTCCGCTATGGACTGCGGGCCGGCGATGACGGCGCGCGGTCGCTGGAAGAGGTCATGTCGCT
>JAKEEW010000332.1 GCA_022616375.1 Sporichthyaceae bacterium | reverse complement strand
CGAGAGTCGCCATAGCTCCACTATCGACTCCTCCTTCGCCTTGCCGGACGCCGTCTGGATCGCCGCCCGCATCCACCAAGACTTGGGAGACACACCCTAGACTCCGATCGAGCCGGCCGGGATCGGGTGAGTCGATCTCGGCCGGTCGCCGGGTAGGCCTGCCGTAGGCTTCGGGACGTGTCCCAGACCCGAACCGTGTCCGTGGTCACGCTCGGCTGTGCCCGCAACGAGGTCGACTCGGAGGAGCTGGCCGGCCGGCTAGCGGCCGACGGTTGGCGGCTGGTCGACGAGGCCGGCGACGCCGAAGTGGTGCTGGTCAACACCTGCGGATTCGTCGAGGCGGCGAAGAAGGACTCGATCGACACCCTGCTGGCCGCGGCCGATCTCAAGGAGTCCGGTAGGGCCAAGGCAGTGGTCGCGGTCGGCTGTCTGGCCGAACGGTACGGCGAGCAGCTGGCCGGATCCCTGCCCGAGGCCGATGCGGTGCTCGGGTTCGACGACTACGGCTCGATCTCGGCCCGGCTGCGGTCCATCCTCGACGGCACGACGCATGTGCCGCACATGCCTCGAGATCGGCGCACGCTGCTACCGATCGCGCCGATCCAGCGCTCGCGGACCCTGGCGCCAGCTCCCGACTCCGCGGCGGCGCAGCAGGCCGGGGCAGAGCTGGCCGGGGCGGAGCTGGCCGGGGCGGAGCTGGCCGGGGCGGAGCTGGCCGGGGCGCCGTGGATTACCGGCCAGCGGGTCAGGCTAGGCACCGGCCCGGTGGCTCCGCTGAAGATCGCCTCGGGCTGTGACCGCCGGTGCAGCTTCTGCGCGATCCCGAGCTTCCGCGGCTCGTTCCTGTCCCGCCGCCCGGCCGAGATCCTGGCCGAGGCCCGCTGGCTGGCCCAGACCGGCGTCCACGAGCTGGTCCTGGTCTCGGAGAACTCCACCTCGTACGGCAAGGACCTGGGCGACCTGCGGCTGCTCGAGACCCTGCTGCCAGAGCTCGCCGCGGTGCCCGGGATCGACCGGCTGCGGGTCAGCTACCTGCAGCCGGCCGAGATGCGACCCGGTCTGATCGAGGTGATCACCGGCACCCCGGGTGTGGCGCCGTACTTCGACCTGTCCTTCCAGCACGCCAGCGCGCCGGTGCTGCGCCGGATGCGGCGGTTCGGCGACACCGAGCGGTTCCTCGACCTGATCGAGCAGATCCGCCAGCGCAGCCCGCAGGCCGGGGTGCGCTCGAATGTGATCGTCGGCTTCCCCGGTGAGACCGAGGCCGACCTGGCCGAGCTCGAGCGGTTCCTGAGCCACGCCCGGCTGGATGCCATCGGCGTGTTCGGATACTCCGACGAGGACGGCACCGAGGCGGCTGGATTCACCGACCAGCTCGCCGAATCGGTGGTGGCCGAGCGGGTGGCTCGGATCACCGCGCTCGCCGAGGAGCTGACCGCGCAACGTGCCGAGGACCGGATCGGTGAGGTCGTCGAGGTACTGGTCGAGGACATCGATCCGGAGCCGGGCTCCGGCCTGGTCGAGGGCCGGGCCGCGCATCAGGCACCCGAGGTCGACGGCAGCACGGTCCTGACCGGGGTCCTGACCGGTGCGGCGGTCGCGACGTTCCCGGTCGGTTCGATCGTGCCGGCCCGGGTGATCGCCGCGTCCGGCGTGGAGCTCACCGCGACCCCGTTGCCGGCCGAGGCTGGGGCCGAGGCTGGGG
>JAKEEW010000331.1 GCA_022616375.1 Sporichthyaceae bacterium | reverse complement strand
CTCGAATTGATCCAGGGGAGTCCGGGCATCACCGCGGAGCGGATCGCCGACAAGATCGGCGTCTCGGAGCGGGCCGCCCGGCGGTATGTCGGGATCCTGCGCGAGGCCGGCATCCCGATCGAGTCCGTCCGGGGACCCTACGGCGGCTATCGGATCGGCCGCGGCCTGCGGCTTCCACCGCTGATGTTCAGCTCCACCGAGGCTCTCGGCCTGGTCATGGCCGTGCTCGACGGCCACCACGACGCAAGCGATCCCACCGATCCGGTCGGCAGCGCGCTTGGCAAGATCATGCGGGCGCTCCCTGCGCCGGTGGCCGCCCAGGCCGAAGCCGTCCGCCGGACCACTGCGCCCGCACCGGACCGGGCCGCGGCCCGCCCCGACCCGGCGACCACGACCGCGCTCGTGCAGGCCTGCACGAGCTATCGACCGGTGCGGCTCGGCTACCGGTCCGAGGCCGGGTCGGAGTGGGTCGTCGAGGTCGAGCCGTGGTCGGTCGTGGTCCGGCACGGCCGGTGGTATCTGCTATGCCGGTCCCGCACCTCGGACGCCCAGCGGGCGTACCGGATCGACCGGGTCCGCGAGGTGAAGGTGCTCGACGGCAGTTTCAGCCCACCGGCCGATCTCGACCCGGTCGCGATGCTCGAGGAGCACCTCGCGGTCGGATGGGAGTACGACGTCGAGGTCGTCATCGACGCGCCGTTCGACACCGTGGCGCGCCGCGTCCCGCGCGCCCTCGGGCGGTTGGAGCGGCTGGACGCCGAGACCGCCCGCCTGGTCGGCAGCACCGGCAACCCGGTCTGGTACGCCGAGCAGCTGGCCAGGATCCCGGCGGCATACCGGATCGTGAAGTGTCCCGAGCTCCGCGAGGCCGTGCGCGGTCTCGGGCAGCGGCTCCTGGCGGCCGGCGAGGTGAGCGAGGACGACTACATCCCGGCGCGGCCGTAGTAGGCGCCGAGCCTGCTGTGATAGTCGGGGTCGCGACCGAGTTGCTCGTCGTACTTGGGCGCCTTGCTGATCGCGGCCTTGTCCCGGTCCAGATAGACCCGGCGGCCGGGGTGATCGAGTCGGGTGATGATGCCGGCCGGCAGCATCATCGTCTTGCCAAAGACCCAGGCCCTGCTGCTGACCAGGATGTGGCTGCTGCCAGCCTCCTCGTTGGTCTCGCCGACTGAGCCGATCGGGCCGTCGGTGGCGTGGACCTGATAGCCGGAGAGGCTGTCCAGGTCGCCGGCGGCGAGCTGTCGTCGAAACGACCACAAGTCGTAGGGCATGACCACATTCCTTCTCGACCTCCCGGTGCGGGGCTCCGCACCGGCACCGAACCGGCACCGAACCGGCACCGAACCGGCACCGCACCGGCACCGCACCGCAGCCGGCCTGGCCGCCACCGCTGACGGTCAGCCGGCTGCCGATCCGGGGCTAGCTTCGCAACGGGTCCTCGGCCGCCTCGTCCGAGTTGCTGGCGCTGCCCGCTACCTGGTTCCCGCCATGCTTGGCCTTTGCCTTGGTTTGATCGGCCTTACTTGCCGCGGGCCCGGTCTGGTCGCCGGTCAGGTCACCGGTCGCCTGACCGACCGGGCCCGTGAGACCGGCCGGTTCAGTGAGCTCGTCCACCGGCGGCACGCTGTCGGCACTCGTCACACTATCCGCACTCGCGGGTGGACGTGTCGGTTGCGTGCCCACCGATCCGCTATTCGCCGAGACCGGTTTGATCGGTGCCACCGGCTCGTCCACGACGTGGCCGTTGCCGAGGGTATCCATGATCTTGGACTGCGCCTTCGCGACCACGGGCTGGTCTGCGAGGTTGCGCGCGGCGTCGGCAATCTGGTGATAGCGCTCCCGCCCTGCCTTGCTACCCAACACGTATCCGGCGGCCAATCCGACCGCGAATGAAAGCTTGCGCATCTGGTTCGCTCCTTGCTCAGGTTCGCGCGGCGCACCCACGCGGACCCGCTGGGTACCCGGGCTTGAGGTCACTAACCGGTTCGACGGACTCGGCGCACTCGCCGTACTCGCGCCCGAGCTGGCGACGGCGACTCCGCTACTGGCCCAGGCGGGCGCCCTTGAGCACCTTGACGGCTTCCGGATCGCCGGTGACCGTGACGTTGGCATGGTCGCGCCGGCCGTAGGCGTACATCAACAGCTCGGCCGGGGGCCCGGCCAGCACCACACCCGGTTCGCCCCCGTGCACCTCGACGGTCACGCCGGTGTCCGGGCGGTGCAGCCGCAACCCGACCGCGGCGTGCCGGAAGAACAGCCGGCCACCGCGGCGCAGCCGGTTCCACAGCAGGTCCTGCAGTGCCGGGTCGAGCTCGCGCGGCGCCCAGCCGGGTGCGGCCCGCCGGACGTCCTCGTGATGCACGAAGAACTCGATCGTGTTGGCCGCGGCGTCGAACCCGGGCAGCGACATCGGTGACCAGCGCGGCGGGCCGTCCCTGACCAGGCCGATCAGCTCGGCGTAGCTGTGCTTGTCCCGCAGGTTCCGCTGCACCGTCTTGGTACGCCGAGCCCACGGTTTGATCAAGATGCCCGGTGCGGCATCCGGCCGGCGTTCCCGTAGCACCAGGTGGGCCGCCAGATCGTAGGTGTCCCAGCCGGCGCACAGCGTCGGGTGTTGCGGACCGACCCGCTCCAGCAGCGAACACAGCTCGGCCCGTTCGACAGCCGCATGCGAGCTCACCCGAGCGATCGTACGGGGCCGGTTCCGGTTCCGCCCCATAGGCCGTCAGGAGCCTCATCAACCGGTAAGGAGCGACAATGCACAACACGTGTGACAGATCCCGCCGGAATCGGGCAGGCTGGTGACGGCCGAGCGCCAGCCGGCGGGTAACCCGGATCGGAGGTTCCGTGGCCCAGGTCAGCCGCACCGTACTGCGCCGTGGGCTGGGCATCCTCGGTCTGGCAATCAAGGAAGAGCCGCGGATCTTCCTGATCTCCACGATCGGCGCGGCGGTCTACGGGATCGTGACCGTGGTTGCGGCCTGGGTGCTCGGCGAGATCATCGATCGGGTGATCTTGCCCGCGTTCCGGGACGGCCGGACCACCGCCGGCACCCTGGCCGTCGCCACGGCCGCGCTGCTGGCCACCTCGATGCTCAAGGCCGCCGGCATCGTGGCCCGCCGGCTCGGCGCCGGCATCATGATGAGCCGGTTGCAGGCCACCTACCGGCGCAAGGTCACCAGGCAGTACCTGCGGTTACCGCTGGCCTGGCACCACCGGCATCCGACCGGTGAGCTGCTGTCCAACGCGAACGCCGACGTCGAGGCGACCTGGTATCCGATCGCGCCGCTGCCGATGGCGGTCGGCGTGTTGGTGATGCTGATGGCCTCGGTCACGGCCATGGTGGCCACCGACGTCGTGCTCGCCGCGGTTGGCCTGCTGGTGTTCCCGCTGGTCTTCGTGCTCAACCTGTTCTACCAGCGCCGGCTGTCCCCGATCGCAACCCGGGCCCAGCACTTGCGTGGCGAGGTCAGCGAGGTCGCGCACGAGTCGTTCGACGGTGCGCTAGTGGTCAAGGCGCTGGGCCGGGAGGCCGAGGAGACCGAGCGCTTCCGGGCGGTCAGCGACGAGCTGCGGGCGGCCAACGTGGCCGCCGGGCGGATCCGCGGACTGTTCGATCCGATTCTGGAAGCGCTGCCCAACCTGGGCATCCTGGCGGTCCTCGCGGTCGGCACCGCGCGGGTGTCGTCCGGCGCGTTGCAGCCCGGCGACGTGGTCCAGATCGCCTACCTGTTCACGCTGGTTTCGTTCCCGATCCGGGCCATCGGCTGGGTGCTCGGTGAGCTGCCGCGCAGCGTGGTCGGCTACGACCGGGTGGAACGGGTGCTCGAGGCGCAGGGCTCGCTGCGGTACGGCCAGCAGCCCGCGCCGCTCGACGGCGGACCGGCCAGCCGGTTGGCCGTCAACGCGATCAGGTACGGCTACCTCGACGACCACGACGTGCTCAAGGACGTCAGCTTCATGGTCAGCCCGGGCCGGACCGTCGCGGTGGTCGGCCCGACCGGATCCGGCAAGTCCACGCTCACCTCGCTGCTGGTCCGGCTGGTCGATCCGGGCACCGGCGAGGTGCTGCTGGACGGGGTCGACCTGCGCGACTTCGCGGCCGGAGGGGTCGCCGCCACCGCCGCGGTGGTACCGCAACAGGCGTTCCTGTTCGACGACACGGTGCGGGACAACGTCACGCTCGGGCTGGACGTGCCGGACGACACGGTGTGGAAGGCGCTCGCTCTGGCCCAGGCCGACGGCTTCGTCGACCGGCTGCCCGAGCGCCTGGACACCCAGGTCGGTGAGCGCGGCACCACCCTGTCCGGTGGGCAGCGGCAACGGCTGGCGCTGGCCAGAGCGGTGGTCCGCCGGCCCAAGCTGTTGGTCCTGGACGACGCGACCAGCAGCGTGGATCCCGCGGTCGAGGCCAGGATCCTGGCCGGTCTGCGGGACTCGGCCGCAACCGTCGTGGTGGTCGCGTACCGGCGGGCCACCATCGCGCTGGCCGACGAGGTGGTCTACATCGAGCATGGTCGGGTGCTCGACCGGGGCCGGCCGGACGAGCTTGCGAAGCGATTGGTCGGGTTCCGCAACCTGCTCACCGCGTACGAAAAGGCCGCCGGCGAACTCGACCGGGCGCTGGCCAATTGATCCAATCGATGCCGCGGCAGGGATAGCGAACGCGACGGGATTGGTAGATCCTGGCGTGGAAGGTTCGTGATCGGGTGACCACGGCGGGTACGCCGGGCCCGATCCGTCGAGGGGGATCACACCACGATGAAGCGCATCGCAGCTACCTGCTTACTTGCCCTGTTAGCCGCCTCGGTCCTCGTCACGGTGACACCCGCGGTCGCCGCGACCGTCACCGTGACCACCACCTCCGACGTGGTCAATGGCGCCGACGGCGTCGTCTCGCTGCGTGAGGCGGTGGACCAGGCCAACGCGGCCGTCGAAGCCACCACCATCGAGCTCGCCGCATCCAGCACCTACCTGCTGTCCCTGTGCGGCGCCGAGGAGGACGCGAACGCCGGCGGCGACCTGGACTACACCGGAGCACAGCCGCTGACCGTGAACGGGCACGGTTCCACGGTGGACCAGACCTGTGTGGGGGAACGGGTTGTCGACCAGCTCGACAACACCGCCCAAGTGGCCGTCAACGACGTCACCATCACCGGCGGCGACAACACCGATGGTGCCGCAGTGCGGTTCAACTCCGACATCGACCTGACCGGCGTCACGGTGTCCGGCAACGATGCCGGCACCGGACCCGTGCTGAACAGCGGCGAGGTCATGAGCGGAGCCAGCATCGGCCTGGTCGACTCGAGCCTCGGGCCCAACACCGGCACCGGCATCCGGATCTCCAACGGCGGCATCTCGGTGTCCGGGTCGACCATCACCCAGAACACCGGCCGAGGGGTCGGCGCGATCGACGGCTCGCTCAGCGTCGCGGACTCGACGATCAGCGACAACGGCCAGGGTGGGGTGCGCACGACCGGGTTGGGCGAGGGGTTGTTCACGTTCACCAACTCCGAGTCCATCGACAACGGCGGTCCAGGGGTCGACTGCTCGGCCTGCGGCGACCTGGTGGTGTCCGATTCCACGATCACCGGGAACGTGCCATCCGGTCTGACCACCGGCGGCGGCATCTCGTGGAGTGTGGACCAGGACGAGCCGGGCGAGGTGCGGACCGCCACGATCACCAACACGACCGTGTCCGGCAACACCCGCAACGGCCCGGGCGGCGGCATGATCGTCCTGATCACCGAGCTGGACAACGATCCGCCTCCGGCCCAGATCGTCATCACCGGCTCGACGTTCAGCGCGAACTCGGCGACCGGGGTCGAAGGTCGCGGCGGCGGAATCTACGCCACCACCGGCGAGGTCAGGGCCGACAACTCCACGTTCTCCGGCAACTCGGCGGCGGTGACCGGCGGCGGGATCTACACCAGCACCGGCGACGCGTTCCTGCAGCACGCGACCGTGGCCGGCAACAGCGCGCCGACCGGCGCGAACATCGGCACCGGCGAGGACCTCAACAGCTTCGGCTCGATCGTCGCGGAAGCGGCCGGTGGTGGCACCGACTGCGCGATCGCGGGCACCACGATCTCGTCCGGCTACAACGTCGGCGGGGACACCTCGTGTGCGTTCGTGGCCGGTCCCGGCGATCAGACCAACGTCGGAGATCCGCAGCTAGGCCCACTGGCCGGCAACGGTGGACCGACCGAGACCAGGCTGCCGGCGGACGCGGGCCCGGCCGCCGGTGCGGTGCCGGCCGGCGCGTGCACGGTCTTCACGGTGGACCAGCGCGGCATCACCAGGCCGCAGGGCACCGACTGTGAGGCCGGCTCGGTGGAGATCGCGGAGGTGGTCGCCCCGGCGTGCACCCAGACCGGAACCCCTGGCCCAGATCTTCTGATCGGTGGAAACGGGGCCGACGTGCTGTGCGGCCTCGGCGGCCGCGACGTGCTCATCGGCGGATCCGGTGCGGACCATCTGATCGGCGGGCCGGGGGCAGACCTGTTGCTCGGTGGCGCAGGCAACGACGAGCTGGACGGGGACGAGGGCAACGACCTGCTGTTCGGTGGCACCGGTACCGACGATCTCGACGGCGGTCCGGGAACCGACCTGTGCGTGCAGGGAGCTGCCGGGCTACCGATGTTGTGCTGAGCCGCATCTTCGCGATCATTACGCACGGCAGCGCGCGGACATTCACCGCGCAACGGGCAGTTCGCGCCGGTGGCGTGCGTAATGATCGCGAATGCTGGGCGGGGTAGCAGCTAGAGCCGGGGCGGGATCGCGAAGCCGTCGCCGACGTCGGCGGCCAGCTTCAGGTAGGCCTCGTAGGTGGCCGGCTGCAGCTCGTCCAGGTCGATGATCGCGCCCTCTTCCAGGTGCGGGTCGAACGGGATCCGAGCCACCGCGCGGCAGCGCGAGGCGAAGTGGTCCTCGAGTTTGCCGACATCGACGTTGCCGCCGCCCGGGTGCACGGTGGAGATCACCGCGACGCAGCGCCGGACCAGGTCGTCGTAGCCGTGGTGCTCCAGCCAGTCCAGCGTCGCCGACGCCGACCTGGCGCCGTCCAGCGAGGCCGAGCTGACCACGATCAGCGAGTCGGCCAGGCCGAGCACGCCCACCATGGCGCTGTGCAGCAGGCCGGTCCCGCAGTCGGTGAGGATCAGGTTGTAGAAGCTCTCCAGGATGCCGACGCTGATCCGATAGTCGGCCTCGGAGAACGCCATCGACACGAACGGGTCGACGTCGCTGGCCAGCACCTCGAGCCGGGACGGTGCCTGCGAGGTGTACTCGCGCACGTCGGCGTACCTGGTCATCCGGGCGGCGTTGTTGACCATGTCGCGCACGGTCCGGGTGCTCTCCCGCGGGATCTTCTCACCGAGCGTGCCCCGGTCCGGGTTGGCGTCCATGGCGATCACTCGGTCGCCGCGCAACGTCGCGAACATGGAACCGAGCGCCGCCGTGGTGGTGGTCTTACCGACACCGCCCTTGAGGCTGATCACGGCCAGCCGGTGGCAACCACGCAGCGGGGTGCGGGCCCGGTTGACCAGCTCCCGCTCCCTGATCTCCTCCGGCGCCGGGCCGAGGTTGACCAGCCCGCCGGTGGCCTGGAACACGGCCTTGCGCCAGCCCCGACCGGGCTGCTCGGCCCGCTGCCGCAGCACATGCTCGGCGGTCAGCTGGGCGGAGGTCGGCCGGGTCGGCGGTGCCGGGTCCCGGTCGAGCAAGGAGCTGCGTTCGGTGGAGCTACCGAGGTCGAGGTAGGAGCCGAAGCTGTCGGACCCGGTCGGGGCGTCCAGACCGCCGCGGTAGGTGCGGCTGGTGTACTCGGTCGAGTGGTACGAGTCGGTCACGTCGTACCCGTCCTGGCCGTAGGATCCGGGCTCACCCTGTGCCGGCAGGTAGCCGGAGCCGCCATCGGCGTCCTCCTCGGAGCGCAGGCTGGCCAGGAACGACTCGGTGTCGTCTGCCCGGGTCGCGGTGCCGGCCTGGTTCGGGTGCCCGGCCGGATGGCCGGCGCCGCTCTGGTAGCGATAGGGATCACCGGCCGGACCGGGCTCCGCGTTCGCGCCGCCGTCCACGAAGAGATCCATCGACAGCCCCAGTTCCTCGTAGAGCGAGCGGCGACGGAAGTACGAACTGGTCGTCGTGCTGCCATCCTCCTGCTCGGGGAGGCCGTCCTGCGACGTCATGCAGCCCTCCGTGCCTGGTGTATCCGATGGCGACCGGATGGCGGCATATGCCCGGCGCCTCGCCATAGCCTAAACCCGCCGCCGGGCGATTCGCCCCAGTCTCTGCTGAGCCGGATCGTCCGGCACCTGGATAACTGGAGGCGGTTGTCGGAGGTCACGGGCAGGATGGGGGAGACATGACGACAGCCATCCATCAGCTCGGCTCCGGGTCCGAGTTATCCGCGCTGCAGACAATCAAGCGCGGTCTGAGCATCTCGCCGGAGTTCCGGGCCGGTCTGGGCGGCACCCTGGCGCTCGCCGTCGCGGCCACCACCGGCCGCATGATCGTGCCGATCACGGTCCAGCAGATCATCGACAACGGGTTGCGCGCGCCCGGTGGTCCCGACCTGGGTCTGACTCGGTTCGCGGTGGCGGCCGCCGCGGTTGCGGTGCTGGTCACCGCCGGTTGCGGTTATCTGATGAACGTCCGGCTCTACCGCAGCACCGAGGCCGGGCTGCGCACCCTGCGGGTCCGCGCGTTCCGGCACGTGCACGACCTGTCCGTGCTGCACCAGGCCAGCGAGCGGCGCGGTGCGCTGGTGTCCAGGGTGACCAGTGACGTGGACACCATCTCCACGTTCATGCAGTCGGCCGGCATCCTGGTGCTGATCAGTGCCGGTCAGCTGGCCCTCGCGACCGTGATCATGGCGGTCTACAGCTGGCAGCTCACGTTGCTGATCTGGGCGATCTTCCTCCCACTGTTCGTGGCGTTGCGGTTCGTCCAGCGCCGGCTCGCGGTCGCCTACGCCACGGTCAGGGAGCGGGTCGGCCGGATGCTGGCCGCGATCTCCGAGTCGGTGGTCGGTGCCACCGTGGTCCGGGCCTACGCGATCGAGGATCGCAGCCAGGTCCGGCTGGACGGAGCGATCGGCGCGCACTACCGATCCGCGGTGCGGGCCCAGCGGCTGGTCGCGCTGTCGTTCTCCAGCGGTGAGTTGGCCGGTGGGTTGGCGACCGCGCTGGTTGTAGTGGTCGGTGTCCGGCTCGGGGTGGACCAGCAGATCAGCGCCGGCGAGCTGATCGCGTTCCTGTTCCTGATCGCGTTGTTCGTGACTCCGGTGGCGGTCGGCACCGAGGTGCTGAACGAGGCGCAGAACGCGGTCGCCGGCTGGCGCCGGGTGATCGGCGTGCTCGACACCGAGGCCGACGTCGCCGATCCGGGCGAGGACGGGGTCGTGCTGCCCAGGGGGCCGATCGAGGTCAGGTTCGACCGGGTCGACTACCACTATCCGGGCGGCCCGCCGGTGCTGCGGGACGTGTCGTTGCGGATCCCGCCCGGCGCTCGGGTGGCAGTGGTCGGCGAGACCGGCTCGGGCAAGACCACGTTCGCCAAGCTGCTGACCCGGCTAATGGATCCGGTCGCCGGCGAGGTGCTGGTGGACGAGGTGGATCTGCGCCGCATCCGGTTCGGGTCGTTGCGGGATCGGATCGTGATGGTGCCGCAGGACGGCTACCTCTTCGACACGTCGGTGGCCGACAACATCAGGTATGGCCGGCCGGGTGCGACCGACGCCGAGGTCGAGCTGGCCCTGACCGAGCTCGGCCTGTCTGACTGGCTGGCCGGCCTGTCGGCCGGGCTCGACACCCCGGTGGGTCAGCGCGGCGAGGGACTGTCCGCGGGGGAGCGGCAGCTGGTCGCGCTGGCGAGGGCCTACCTGGCCGATCCCGATCTGCTGGTGCTCGACGAGGCGACCTCGGCGGTAGATCCGGTGACCGAGGTGCGGCTGTCCAAGGCCCTTGAAGGCATCACCCGCGGCCGTACCGCGATCTCGATCGCGCACCGGATGTCCACCGCACAAGCCGCCGACGACGTGATCGTCTTCGATGCCGGCCGGGTGGTCGAGCGCGGTCATCACACCGACCTGGTCGGCGCCGGCGGGACCTACGCCAGGCTCTATGCGTCCTGGAGCCGCAACACATCCTCGGGCCGCAGCTAGGGTGTGTCTCCCAAGTCTTGGTGGATGCGGGCGGCGATCCAGACGGCGTCCGGCAAGGCGAAGGAGGAGTCGATAGTGGAGCTATGGCGACTCTCG
>JAKEEW010000330.1 GCA_022616375.1 Sporichthyaceae bacterium | reverse complement strand
CCGCACGTTGCCGAACGTGCCCCGCATCATCACCTCGTGGTTGCCCCGGCGCGAGCCGAACGTGTTCCAGTCCGGCTGCTCTACGCCGTGCTCCCGCAGATAGCCGGCGGCCGGCCCGTTCTTCGGGATGGAGCCCGCGGGCGAGATGTGGTCGGTGGTCACCGAGTCGCCGAGCACGGCGAGCACCCGTGCGCTGGCGATGTCGTGCAGCGGCGCCGGCTCCGCCGGCAGGTCCACGAAGAACGGCGGCTCCTGCACGTAGGTGGACCCCGGGTCCCAGGCGAACCGGCTGCCGTCCGGCACGCTGAGCGCCTGCCAGGTCGCGTCGCCGTCGAACACCGACGCGTACCGGTTGCGGAACAGCTCCGGCTTCAGCGCGGCCGCCATCTGGTCGCGGACCTCGGCCGGTGTGGGCCAGATGTCGGTCAGGTACACCGGCCGCCCGTCGCTGCCGGTGCCGAGCGGCTCACGGACGAGGTCGATGTCGACGCGGCCGGCAAGCGCGAACGCCACCACCAGCATGGGCGAGGCGAGATAGTTCGCCCGCACAGCCGGATGCACCCGGGCCTCGAAGTTCCGGTTGCCGCTCAGTACCGCCGCAGCCACGAGGTGATGTTCGTCCACCAGCTGACCGATCACCTCGGGCAGCGGACCGCTGTTCCCGATGCAGGTAGTGCAGCCGTATCCGACGGTCTGGAACCGGAGCGCGTCGAGGTAAGGAGTGAGGCCGGAGCCATCCAGATAATCGGTCACCACCCGCGATCCGGGCGCGAGGCTGGTCTTCACCCACGGCTTGGTGGTGAGCCCGCGCTCCACGGCCTTCTTCGCCAGCAGTCCCGCGCCGATCATCACCGACGGGTTCGAGGTGTTGGTGCAGCTCGTGATCGCGGCGATCACGACCGCCCCGTCGTGCAGCGAAACCTCCTGCCCGTCCAGCACGCCCCGGACGACCGGCGGAGCGTCGGGAGGCGCCTGCTCCGCCACGGCGGCGCCGTGCTCGCCGATGGTGACGTTGGCCCCGCCCTCGCCCACCCACCGCGAGTACGTGCTCTGGACTAGCTCGCGCCGCGCGGGCGACACGTTGGCGCTCAGGAGCCCCGGGAGGTTCACGATGAAGTTGCGTTTGAGCTCACGGAGCGGAACCAGATCCTGCGGCCGGCGGGGACCGGCGAGGCTCGGCACCACCTTCGAGAGGTCGAGCTCGAGGGTGTCGGTGAACGCCGGGTCGGGTGTCCCGTCGGTGCGGAACAGCCCCTGCTCCCCGCAATACGCCTCGGCCAGGCGCACCTGCGCCGGATCGCGGCCGGTGCGCTCGAGGTAGCGAATCGTTTCCGCGTCCACCGGGAAGAAGCCCATCGTCGCACCGTACTCGGGCGCCATGTTGGCAATCGTGGCCCGGTCGGCAAGGCCAAGCGAGGAAAGCCCGGGGCCGTAGAACTCGACGAACTTGTCCACGACGCCCTT
>JAKEEW010000329.1 GCA_022616375.1 Sporichthyaceae bacterium | reverse complement strand
CGCTAGATGATCCACATCGCCGAAAGCGAGCTGAAGCATGTTCGTCCAAGTCATCCAGGGCCAGGTTGTCGACGCCGAGCCGGTGCGAGCCGCGATGGACCAGTGGGTAGCGCAACTTGCGGCCGGGGCCACCGGGTGGCTCGGTTCGTCTGCGGGGGTGACCGAGGACGGCCGGTTCATCGCGCTGGCCCGGTTCGAGTCCGTGGCGGCCGCGCAGGCCAACAGCGAACGACCGGAGCAAGACCAGTGGTGGTCGCAGACCGCGCGGTTGTTCACCGGCGAGCCCACGTTCCAGGACAGCACCGACGTCATGCTCGATCTCGTCGGCAACCCTGACGACGCCGGGTTCGTCCAGATCATCCAGGGTCGTGGGACCGATTCGGACCGGGCCCGCGAGCTCATGTCGCACGACTCCGACGAGTGGTCAGCGTTCCGACCTGACATCATCGGCACCGTCGCGGTCGGTCACGACGAGGGCGCGTACACGATGGCCGCGTACTTCACCTCCGAGCAGGCCGCTCGCGAGGGGGAGCGCAAGGAGCCGCCGCCGAAGCTAAAGGCCCAGATGGAGGAGCTGAGCAAGCTCAGCATCGGCGAGCCGGAGTACTTCGATCTCAAGCAGCCCTGGCTGTACTCACCGAGGTAGCCCGCAGTACTCACCGAGGTAGCCGCACTCACCCGGATGGCCGCCGGCCGATTCGGCGCGGCGCGCTTGGGCAGAATGGTCGCCATGGCCACCTACAAGGTCAACCCGACGGCGATCGAGCGGGCCAAGCGATTGATCAAGGCCCGGCAGTACGTGCTGAACAGCGACTGGGGGGAGGTGCAGCCGCGTGCGGACGACCAGAACGCCTACCTCGAGACGCATTCGTGGGACGAGTATGGCGAATGGCATCTCGGTCTCACCGAGGGTGCGGCCGACGAGACCAAGGCGCGCTACGCGTTCGTCTACGGTGACCTGCGCCGGTTGCACCGGACCGGATTGATCGCCTGCGTCTACCGCGCCTCGGAGTGGCGGCACAAGGAGATCGAGCTGGCCGCGCACGATCTGCTCCAGCTCCTCGACCGCAGCACCGCCTGATCCGGTGAGTCCCAAGCCGGCGAAGCGCGCCCAGGCGGCCCGCGGCGAGGAGCGCGAGGGCGTCACGCTGACCAACCTCGATCAATCGCTGGCCGCCGATGCCGGCGCCACCAAGCGGGACCTGGTGGACTACCTGGACACGATGTCCGGCCGGATCCTGCCGGTGCTGCGCGACCGGCCGCTGTCGGTCATCCGAGTGCTGCGTGGCCAGGCGCCGTTCATGCAGAAGAACGTGCCCAAGTACACCCCGGACTGGGTGCAGACCGTCTTGGTGTGGGCGGAGAGCTCCAAGCGGGATGTGGCCTACGCGCTGTGCAACGACCGGCGCACGCTGCTGTGGTTCGCCAACCAGCGCGCGGTGGAGTACCACCCGGCGCTGATCCGGGCCGATCGCCGGGACCGGACCACCCACCTGGTGCTCGACCTCGATCCGCCGCCCGAGGCCGGGTTCGATCCGGTCGTCCAAGCCGCCTATCTGATCCGGCAGGCGCTCACCGATCTCGGCCTGAGCGGCTCGGTGAAGACCAGCGGGGCCAAGGGTCTGCACATCTTCGTGCCGCTGGACGGGCAGGCCGACATGGAAGAGGTCGCTGCAGCCACCCGGGCGATTGCCGCCCGAGCCGAGCGGCTGGATCCGGACCTGGCCACCACCGCGTTCATCCGGGAGGACCGCGGCGGGAAGGTCTTCCTCGACCCGACCAGGGCAGGCGGGGCGACCGTGGTCGCCGCCTACAGCCCGCGGCTGCGCGCGGGCACGCCGGTCTCGTTCCCACTGAGCTGGGACGAGCTGGGCGGCGTGAAGCCGGCCGATTTCACCGTGCACACCGTGCCGGGACTGATCGGAGACCGCGATCCGTGGGCCGAGCAGATGCCCGCACCGCAGCGGCTGAGCCCGGAGCTGATCGAGGAGGGCCGGGCGATCCCGGTGGCCCGGGTGCAAGCCATGCACGAGGGCAAGCGCCGCAAGCGGGCGCGCGAGCGGGAAGCCGAGGCCGATGGCCAAGAAGGCTGAGCCCGAGCTGCCCTGGTTCGTGATCCAAAAGCATGACGCGACCCGGTTGCACTACGACCTCCGGCTCGAGGTCGACGGCGTGCTCAAGTCCTGGGCGGTGCCGCGCGGACCGTCGCTCGACCCGCGGGACAAGCGGCTCGCCGTCCAGGTCGAGGACCACGCGTTCGACTACCTGGACTTCGAGGGTGTGATCGGCGAGCGGCAGTACGGCTCGGGCGCGGTCATCGTGTGGGACATCGGCCGCTACCGAAACCTGTCCGAGGCCGACGGCGAGCCGGTGCCGCTCGGCGATGCGATCGAGGCCGGTCACCTGAAGGTCTGGCTGGAGGGGGTCAAGGTAATCGGTGGGTTCGCGCTGACCAGGACTGATGACGGGGCAAAGCCGCAGTGGCTGCTGGTGAAGATTCGCGATCAGCAGGCGGATCCGGACAACGATCCGGTCAGTGCACGGCCGGAGTCGGTGCTGACCGGTCGCACGATCGAGGAGCTCGCGGCCGAAACCGGCCGCTGACCAGCTTGTTCGGAATTGTTCGGAATCCCCGGTCCGATTCGATCGGCAGTGGCAGGGTCGCCGGTATGAGACTCTTCGCTCGTATCTCTACCGTTGTCCTCACTGGTGGGTTGCTGACGTTGGGTCTGGCGCCGGCCGCGCAGGCGGCG
>JAKEEW010000328.1 GCA_022616375.1 Sporichthyaceae bacterium | reverse complement strand
TCGGCCCGCCACCGCTTGTGGCAGTTCAAGCACTCGGTGAGCGGGTCGACGAAGACCTCGACGTGCCCGGAGGCGACCCACACCTCCGGCGCCAGGATGACTGCCGAGTCGAGGCCGACGATGTCGTCGCGGGTTTGCACCATGGTGCGCCACCACTGCCGGCGGATGTTCTCCTTGAGCTCGACGCCGAGGGGACCGTAGTCCCAGGCGGAGCGCTGGCCGCCGTAGATCTCGCTGGACGGGTAGACGAAGCCCCGGCGCTTGCTGAGGCTGACGATGGTGTCGATGCGGTCGGCGGGCATTGATCAGACGCTCCATCCGGCTGGGTGTCGGCGGGGAAGGGGTAAGCGTAGCGGCCACTGTGGCCGTGCCGCCGGTGGGTTTCTGGACGACGGCGCCGCGGCCTCCTACAGGTCGGTGTCGACGTGCGGCGCGGCGGCCTGTCCCAGCCCAACCGTACCTGCATCGGCGGCCAGGCTGCTGCTCGATTCGGCTGGTGGGAGCGGCTCGGCACCACCATCGGCGTAGAAGATCTCGAAAGCGGTCGGTTCGTCGTAGGCCTGGGACAGTAGGGGCACCGCGTCGATCTTGACCTGGAAGTCACCGAGTGCCCGGCGATATGACCCCACATCGACCCACTCGGTCGAGATCACCCACAGTCGCGGATCGTCGGTGGACCGGCCGATCCGGCCACCTCGGTAGCCGGGCCGGGCCGCGAGTGCGGCGAGTGCGACCTTGGCGGTGGCCAGAAACTCTTGCGCCTGAGCGGCGGGCTGGTGGTATCGGCTGACGACGAGCACGGCACTATCGTGCCCTGCTCACCTGGCGATCAAGTCGGCCGGGCTGATCCGAACCGGGAAGGGCTGATCGACGTCGAGGCTGTCGCCGCCGTGGACCGCCACGGTTTGCCGGTACGCACCGCCGATCAACTCGTGCACGGTCAACGACAGTAGTCCGGTCTTGTCCAGGCCCGGGTCGAACACCCAGAGGAGCGGCACTCCGCTGGTCTCGTACATGTGCTTCTTCAGCACCAGATCCTTGGTCTTGGTGCTTGGCGAGAGGACCTCGACCACCAGGAGGGGCGGCACGCGCTGAGCCTTGTTGTCCGGATCGTCGCTTCTGACGACCAGGATGTCGGGCTGCGCGGAACGTCGATCGGTGGGCTGGAAGTCGAATGGCGCAAAGAGGGTTTCGAGCTCGGGCGGACACGCATCATGTAGCAGCAAGAAGAGCCACTTCAGAGCGAGCTGGTGAGCGCGGGTGGGTGCCGGGCTCACGACCAGGACCCCGTCGAACAGCTCGTACTGCAGGCCGTTGTCCGGCAGGTTGTCCAGGTCGTCCACGGTCCACTCGCGATCGAGCGGCATCCAAGCCCGGTCCCCGTCATCAGGCATCACCGTCACAGCAGTCATCGTGCTCCCCCATTGGCAGCCGGTGCCAGCCCACTATCGCGCAAACCTCGTATCCCTGCAGATCTCGTCCACAGGCCAGGAAACGCCTGGTCAGGTGCCTGTGGACAACTGGCTGACGCCGACACGGCACCATTGACGTATCCCGCTCGCCTCCGATCGCGCCGACAGGAGCTCGCCGCCGTGTCGAAGAACCGCCGTAACTCCCGCCGGTCGCCCAGGTCGGCGTCGCAGCGCGGCTCCGGCCAGCCCAACTCCGGTCAGCCCAACTCCGGTCAGCCCAACTCCGGTCAGCCCAACTCCGGTCAGCCCAGATCCGGCCAGCCCAAGTCCGGCGAGCAGGGACCGGGGCGGCGGCCGCGGCCGATCGGGGCGGCTGGTGCCGGACCGCGGACTGGGTTCCGAGCCAGCTTGGAGCGGGCCAGCACGCCGGTCCTGATGCGGCTGTCTGCGCTGCCCGGCTGGGTGGTGCCGGTACTGATGCTGGCCGTCGCGGTTACCGGGCTGTTCGTCGGCGGGCCGGTCGGATTCGCACTCCTGCTGCTGGTCGCGATGTTCCTGACCTGGCTGGCCACCCTGTCCTGGCCGCTGCTCAGCCCCCGAACCAGGGTGCTGCGGCTGCTCGTGCCGGCGGCGGTGCTCGCCGCCGCCGTTCTCCAGCTGCGCTAGCTCACCTTTCTGCCAAGATCGCTGTTTTCGTGATCCCTTCACCGCGTTTTCGCAGGTAGGGCCTAGAAGCGATCACAGAAACAGCGATCTTGGCAGAGCTGCGCCGGAATCCCCGAGATCAAGGGTTGCGCAAGTGCTCCGTCTGAGTGAAAATGGTTTTCATGACGAATCGCGCAAAGCGAGCATTCGCCGCGGTCGCCATGATCGCGCTGATCGGTACCACGAGCGCCTGTGCCGGCACCGACGCCGGAGCGGATGACGGCCGGCCAACCGTGCTCGCTGCCTTCTATCCCCTCGCCTTTGTCGCCGAGCAGGTCGGCGGACCGAATGTGCGGGTCACCAACCTCACCACGCCCGGAGTGGAGCCGCACGATCTCGAGCTGACCCCGCGCCAGGTGGGCGCAATCTACGACGCCGACTTGGTGCTCTACCTGAAGGGATTCCAGCCGGCCCTGGACGAGGCGATCGAGCAGGCCGGTGGCCGGTCCCTGGAGATCAGCATGGTGGTGCCGCTCGCCGAGGCGTCCGGCGAACCCGACGGGCACGAGGACGGCGCGACCGGCACGCCGGACGAGCATGGTCACGGCGCGGACCGTGACCCGCACTTCTGGCTCGACCCCAGCCGGCTGGCAATCGCCGCCGATGCGGTTGCCGGGCAGTTGTCCGCGGTCGCACCCGATCAGTCCGGCGCGTTCGCCCAGCGCGCCGATCAGCTCAAGAACCGGCTGACCGCCCTCGACGATGAGTTCCGCGCCGGGCTGACCGGATGCCAGCGCACCGAGTTCGTCACCGCACACGACGCGTTCGGATATCTGGCCCGGCGCTTCGGGCTGGTCCAGGTGCCGATCGCCGGCATCGAGCCGGACCAGGAGCCGAGTGCGGCTCGGTTGCAAGAGATCCAGCAGCTGGTTCGGGACCACCACACTACGACGATCTTCTTCGAGACACTGCTGAGCGCTGACCTGGCCGAAACCATCGCTCGGGACACCGGCGCGACCACCGCGGTGCTCGACCCGGTGGAAGGAATCAAGGACACTGCGGCAAGCGACTACTTCTCCGTGATGCGCGCGAACCTGGCCGCGTTGAGGAAGGCTCTGTCCTGTCCGTAATTGACCCGCCTCCAGCAGTCGACGCGCGAGATCTGACCGTCGCGTTCGATGGTCGACCGACGCTGCGACACGTCTCGGTGCGGGTCGCCCAGGGTGAGGTCGTCGCGTTGCTCGGCGCCAACGGCTCGGGTAAGTCGACCCTGGTGCGCAGCCTGGTGGGCCTGGTCCCGGCTCAGGCCGGCGACATCGAGCTGTACGGCACCCCGCTGGACCGCTTCCGGGACTGGCGGCGGATCGGCTACGTCCCGCAACGCGTCAGCGCGGTCTCTGGGGTCCCGGCCACGGTTCGCGAGGTGGTGAGCTCCGGCCGGTTGGCCGGGCGCCGGCTGGCCAGGCCGCTGCGCCGGGCCGACCACGCCGCGGTCGATGCCGCCCTGGAAACGGTGGGGCTTGCGCTGCGCGCCGGGGACAGCGTCGCCACCCTTTCCGGTGGGCAGCAGCAGCGGGTGCTGATCGCCCGGGCCCTGGCCGGGCAACCCGACCTGCTGGTGCTGGACGAGCCGATGGCCGGCGTGGACCTGGCTACCCAGCGGCTGATCGCGGACACGCTGGCCCGGCTGGTCACCGACGATGGCGCGACGGTGCTGCTGGTGGCACACGAGCTCGGCCCGCTCAACGGTCTGATCGGCCGGGCGGTCGTGCTTCGGCACGGAACCGTGGTCCACGACGGCCCACCCCCGGCCGCGGCCGGGCACCACGGCGAGCCGGGACACGATCACGTCCACCCGCACGGTCCGGCCTGCGAGGCCGAGCAGGAGGCACGGTGGCTGCGTTGAGCCCGGAGTTCCTGCAGCCGCCGTTCATGCAGCGGGCGCTGCTGGCCGCGATCCTGGTCGGGATGACCGCACCGGCGATCGGCACCTACCTGGTGCAGCGCCGAATGGCCCTGATGGGCGACGGGATCGGGCACGTCGCGTTGTTCGGGGTGGCGATCGGCTTGGCCCTCGGTGCCGCCCCGGTGTTGACCGCAGTCCTGGTAGCGACCCTCGGCGCGATCGCCATCGAGATCCTGCGCGAACGCGGCACCGCGACCGGAGACGTGGCGCTCGCGTTGCTGTTCTACGGCGGGATCGCCGGCGGTGTGGTGACGATCGGGTTGTCCGCCGGGGCCAGCAACGCCAATCTGCTGGCCTACCTGTTCGGGTCGTTGACCACGGTGTCCCCCGACGACGTCTGGTTGATCGCGATCCTGGCCGGCCTGGTGCTGGCCGTCACGCTGGGGTTGTCCCGCTGGCTGTTCACGGTCTGCCATGACGAGGAATACGCCAAGGTGGCCGGGCTTCCGGTCCGCGCCTTGAATATGGTGATCGCGATCGCCGCCGCGGTGACGGTCACGGTAGCGATGCGGGTGGTCGGGGTGCTGTTGATCAGCGCGCTCATGGTGGTGCCGGTGGCCACCGCACAGCAGCTCAGCCGCGGGTTCCGGACCACGCTGGCGCTGGCGCTCGGGCTTGGTGTCCTGTATGCGGTGGCTGGGGTGATCTTCTCGTACTATGCGGATACGGCTCCCGGAGCCAGCATCGTCGTGCTCGGCATCCTGGGCTTTGCCGTGGTCAGCGTGCTCGCCGCGATCAACCGGACGATCCGCAGCCAACGGCACCGTCCGGAGTTGACCGAGGTCTACGAGGACGATGTGATCATCGGAAGGTGACGCACAATGGGTGTTTCGCCCGAGCAGCGAGGAGCACCCTTGCCCACTGACCCGCCAAGCACGGCGCATGGTCGGGCCACCCGGCAGCGCGCCGCGGTGGCCGCTGTGCTGGCCGACACCAACGACTTCCGCAGCGCGCAAGAGCTGCACGCGATCTTGCGAAGCCGCGGTGAGCGGGTCGGGCTGACCACCGTGTACCGGACCCT
>JAKEEW010000327.1 GCA_022616375.1 Sporichthyaceae bacterium | reverse complement strand
TGCCGTCGTGGTAGCGGTACCCGATCGCCTTGCCGACGGACCTGTCCGCGTTGATGGCCTGCTTGAGTAGCCGCAACCGGTCGTCGATCACATCGGGCGCCGCCATCGAGGCCCACTGGAACGGGGTATGCGGCTTGGGCACGAAACCACCGATCGACACGGTGCACCGGATGTCCCGAGACCCGGTCGCGGCCCGACCCGCCTTGATCACTTCGTGCGCCAGCCGGGCGATCTGCACCACGTCATCATCGGTCTCGGTGGGCAGCCCGCACATGAAATACAGCTTCACCTGCCGCCAGCCGTTGGTGTACGCGGTCACCACGGTGCGGATCAGGTCCTCCTCCGAGACCATTTTGTTGATCACACGACGGATCCGCTCCGAACCGCCTTCGGGGGCGAAGGTCAACCCGGTCCGGCGCCCGTTGCGGGACAGCTCCTCGGCCAGTGTGACGTTGAAGGCGTCCACCCGGGTCGAGGGCAGCGACAGTGACACGTTGGTGCCCTCGTACTGGCTCGCGAGCCCGGAGCAGATGTCGCCGATCTCGCTGTGGTCGGCGCTGGACAGGGAGAGCAGGCCGACCTCCGAGAAGCCGGAGAACTCCAGCCCCTCCTTCACCATCTGGCCCACCGTGGTGATAGACCGTTCCCGCACCGGCCGAGTGATCATGCCAGCCTGGCAGAACCGGCAACCCCGGGTGCAGCCTCGGAAGATCTCCACCGCGTAGCGCTCGTGCACGGTCTCGGCCAGCGGCACCAGCGGCTTGCGCGGGTACGGCCACGAGTCAAGGTCCATCGTGGTGCGCTTGTGCACCCGGAACGGCACGCCGGGCCGGTTAGGCGCGACCCGCCGGATGCGCCCGTCCGGCAGGTACGACACGTCATAGAAGCGCGGCACGTATACGGCCTCCGTGCGGGCCAACCGGAGCAGGAGCTCGTCCCTCCCGCCGGGGCGGCCCACCTGCTTCCAGCTCCGCACGATGGCACTGATCTCCAGCACCGCCTCCTCGCCGTCGCCGAGCACCGCGGCGTCGATGAAGTCGGCGATCGGCTCCGGGTTGAAGGCCGCGTGCCCGCCGGCCAACACGACCGGGTCCTCGTCGGT
>JAKEEW010000326.1 GCA_022616375.1 Sporichthyaceae bacterium | reverse complement strand
GTCCTTGCGCTCCCAGTAGGCGGCGCGCATCCGTTCGTGCGCCGTGGACAGGTCTATGTGTTCGGTCACGCCCCTACCTTAAAACGGATCCGTGGTAAATTGACCCGGCGGCCGGTACCCCGACACGCCGCGCCGCCGCAGCTCAGTCGAGCCGGCGACGCAGGGTTACCAGCTGGTCGCCGGACAGGTGCGAGATCAGCCAGCTGCCGGGCGTCCCGGCCGGATAGCCCCGATCCCAGTCGGCGTGCGCGGTCAGGATGACCTCGTCACTGTCGGCCAGATCCCCGGCCGCGGCGTGGACCGCGACGCTCCCGTCCTCGTCGAGGCTGAGCCCGCGGCGGAACTCATGATCGGCGACCGAGACGATCAGTGCCCAACCGCCCTCCTGCCGGTAGAGCAGGTCGCCCGGTCGGGCAACGGTGGCAACGAACCTGTTCGGTTGATCCTCGTGCTTGAGATGAGCCAGGGTGGGCGGTAACCGGAGCTCAGCGGTTTGCATGGATCGACCTTTCCCGCGGGTCGTTTTTGGGTCGCAGTCGTTTGCCCTTAGTGGTGATCGGCAAACAGTAACCAATCCAGCCGGCGAGAACCGGTCGTCCGAGTGGCAGTAGCACGAACGGAAGCGTTCCCGGAGCGGAACCAACGGGAGGAATACGTGGACAAGGGCACTCCAGCGAGACGGCCGGTCACCATGCCCAGCGAGGTCGGCGGCCAGCTCTCGCCGGTCGACAGGTTCGCCACCGCGATCGAAGGGTTCGTGTCCAGGGCCTGGTTCTTCACGTTCTGCTTACTGCTGATCCTGCTCTGGGCGCCGTCGATCGTGCTGTTCGGCAGCGTCGACACCTGGCAGCTAGTAATCAACACCGCGACCACCATCGTGACGTTCCTGCTCGTCGCGCTGCTGCAGAACACCCAGTCCAGGGGCAATGCCGCGGTGCAGCACAAGCTCAACGCGATTGCCGACGGGCTGGCCGATCTGATGGGGCACACCGCGAAGAACGACCCGGACCATCCGATCCACCGCGACGTCGACGAGTTGCGCGCGGCGGTCGGCTTGGAGAACCGGGAGGGCTCGCGCGGCTAGACCGCGGCCCGGCCGGGCCTTAGCTGGCCGCGGCCTGACCGGTCAGCGTGCGGACATGCTGCAGCGCCCGCTCGGTAATCCGGACCCGGGACATGTCCCGCTCGCCGGAGTACTCGCCGGAGTAGAAGATCACCCCGTCGATGCCGGGGCGATCGGGATGGTTCAGCAGGATCTGCACGATCGCGTCCTCTACCTGCTCACGTGGCAGGCCAAGCCGCTGCGCCGCTTGTGCCGTGGTGTAGTGCGGCATCACTCGCGTCTCCGCTGCACCAGCTATTGAGGGAAAGACGGACAAAGCGTGGCTTGCCCCGGATCGTACCGCAACACAGAGTCGCTGCCTATGAACGAATTGTCACCTTGATCGGGAGCGGCCCGAACCCGCCGGCGATCCGTCCCGATCCGGTGCAGCACGGATCGCTGGTGGCAGAGTGAGAAGCGGACGGAGGAGCCATGCGCACGGGTAACGAACCCAGCCAGGCCCGCAGTCCGCTGCGGCTGCGTCTCACCCTCGCGATCTTCGGCCTGGCCGGTGCCATCGCCGGTTGCACGATCTTTGCGGCGCTCGACGCAGTCGGCTGGCTGATCGCGTGTGTGCTGCTCGGTCTGATCGCGATCGTGGACATCGTCGTGGTGCTCGGGCACATCCATGCCGGCGCGCACTACCAGCCGGGCCGGAGCATCCCGCCCTACCGGCCGGTCGAGGGAGGCGCGATGCCTCGGTCCGGCCGCGCTGCGCTGTCGTTGCCGCAGCGCCGCCGCCGCTACCTGATCCTGATGGCTACGTGCGTGGTCCTGTTCGTCTCGTCCTGGACCTGGGTTCGGCTGTACTCGCAGACCGCGGCGGTGGTGATGTCGGTGATCGCGATGACGATCCCACCAATCGCCGCGATCGTGGCCAACGCCGGTCGGCGACTCTGACGCACGATCACCCGTGACGCTGGATCACCCGGCCCGCTTCGACCTGGGCCGGGTGATCGTGGTGCGGCCACCGGACGTGCGCTACCGGCTAGCGCCGCGCGATGACGGGCACAAGTTAATGAAAACTATGTTCGTTTCGCTAGCTGTTGGCGGGAATGTCCGCGGCGGGTCCCCGCCACGGAACGGCCGGCACCAGCCGGCGAGGGACGATCTTGGCAGCAATCTAGCGTACCGGCAGGGGCCGGTACCGCTCAGGCCGGTGCCGCTCAGGCCGGTACCGCTCAGGCCGCTCAGGCCGGTGCCGCTCAGGCCGGGGCAATCCCGGCGGCGACGGCGCGAACGTACCGCAGCACCCGATCCGTGATCCGGACCGTGGACATGTCCCGCTTCCCGGAGAACAAGACCATTCCATCGATCCCGGGCAAACCAGGATGCGCCATCAGGATCTGTGCGATGGCGTCCTCGACCTGCTCGCGGGTAATGCCCAGCCGCCTAGCTGCTTCGGCTGTGGTGTAGTGCCGCATCAGTAGGGTCTCCACTGCGGTGGTGAGTGCGGTCTGACAAACGTGACTTGGGCGACGATGTTACATCACTTGAGAGTGACTGCCTGTCCACGCAACGTCACGACGGAGGTGGGTTGTGAGCGTCAGTGCGCATCGTTCGACGCCGCTGCAGAATCGGGTGCTTCCAACTGGGGAGATCGTTGCTGATCCGACGCGCGGGATGCTGATGGGCAACCGCGGCTGCATCCACGATCTGGATCGGCGGCTTGGCGTCACCCGCTGGCGCTCGCGGCTATGGATCTGCTGCGTGCTCGACTGGAAAGGCGTGCGGCGCGACCCGATGCCACCGGGTCGATGGACCGCACTGTTCTTTATGGACGAGGCAACCGCGCTCTCCGCCGGCCATCGACCGTGCGCCTACTGCCGGCGGGCCGACTACGTGGCCTTCGCGCAGGCCTGGCAGGACGCGCACGGCCTGACCGAACGGCCGCGCGCGGTCGCGATGGACGCGCAGCTGCACACCCAGCGGGTCGAGTCGCGGACTCGGCGGCAGCGGACCACGCCGGCCGTGCTCGGCGAGCTGCCCGACGGGGCGATGGTCCGGCACGCCGGCGAGATCGGGTTAGTCCTGGATGGGCGGGTGCTGCCGTGGTCATTCGCCGGCTACCGGCCGGCGCTTGCGCAACCGGCACGCAGCGAGGTGGAGCTGCTCACACCGCCGGCGACGGTCGCCACCCTGGCCGCCGGCTACCGGCCGATCCTGCATCCCAGCGCGAGGTCGGCGGAGACCGGCAGTCGCTAGCCGACCGGAACCCGGTCGGCGAGATCGATGCTAGCCGACCGGAACCCGGTCGGCGGCGAACATCGCGGTCACGCACCGGTGCGCATCCGCGATCGGTCGGGAGTACACCCCGGGTGACGGGACCAGGTTGTTGTAGAACGTGGCGCCTTCGCAGATCGGGCCGAGCACCCACAGCCGCGACTGCGAACGCCCGGACGCGTCCACCGGATGCTGGTCGGCGTCGACGTCGATACCGCTCACGTAACGGCTGTCCGCCCGGAACGGCCGGATCCACCCGTTGCGGTGCAGGGTGCGGATCAGCGGGCTGAGCGAGGACTCGACCGCGGGCAGGTCGACGTGGCCGGACACCAGCCAGTCCGCGGTCTCGCGGTGCGGGACACCCAACCGGGTCGACGCGATCGTCCACCGCCCGGCCTCGCCGTCCCAGCTGACCTTGGGAGCCGGACCGAACGGCACGCTGACGATGCCGGCCGCCATCAGCGCGAGCAGCTCGGTGTGCCGTTCGAACTGCGGTCCCACCACGGCGCGGTTCATCAGCGGCACCGTTGTCCCGTTGAACACCTCGAGCGAGGCATCAGTGAGCCCGCCGAAGTCGACGATGTAGCGGATCGTGTCGCGCAGGTCGCGCAGGATGTCCAGGCCCGCCTTGACCGGGCTGCCGGCGAACCCGAGCACCCCTTCAGCCAGGTCCTCGCGCAGCACCTCAGCCAGCCAGCCCTGGTAGGCGTCGCGATCGTCGAGCGCCATCCCTGACGTGCCGTCGAACGTGGCCGCCGGATCGAACCGGCCGAGTCTGGCATCCAGCTCGTCGAGCAGCCGCTCGATCTCGGCCGGGCCGGCCGCGCCGGCCAGCGCCTGCTCGAGCACCTGCGCCGCCGGCGTGCCGGTGCAGCGGGCCTGGCATCGCCGGTAGGCGATCCGCATCTCGGTGAACACCAGCGGCAGCACGTCGGCGTCGAAGTCCAGCGGGCCACCTCGGGCCGCCCGGAGTCGGTCGATCTGCGCGGTCGTGAGGACCACCGGCCGGTATTTGGGGCCGAACTGGGTCACCAGTGGCCGGGCCCGGCACGGCACGCCGGACCGGGCGAACATCAGCACCCGCGGCTCCCGCCCGCTCGGGAAGTACGCGGGCGGCGCGGCCGGTGAGTCCGGCGCCGGCACGAACCGGCCGCCGCGACCGACGGTCAGGCTGGACAGCAGGTCCATCGCGGACAAGCCGAACCCGCCGATCGCCACCGTCTCGGCCGGGGCGACCAGGCCCAGCTGCTCCGGCAACGGGTAGGGCGCCGGGATGATCCGGCTGCCCGGGTCGGGTCCGGTGCCAGTTGCCGCGTTAGGCGTGTATCCGGTGGTCAGGAACGCATAGCCGACCTGCACCTCGGATCCGCCGGCCAGCTCGATGGCTAGTGACCCATCCAGTTCGGACCGGATGTCGACCGCAGTGGTCCGGTGCATGGTCACCTGCAGATGCGAAGGCGCTGCGGCCAGCACGTGTCGCAGGAACCAGCCGAGGTACTCCCCCAACACCCGGCGCGGTAAGAAGTCGGTGGGCCGAATCGCCCGGCCGCTCGGGCCGACGGTGAAGCCGTCCTCGCCGATCCGTAACCCGCGCCCGGTCACCCACTCGTACAGGCTCGGACCCGATCCGGCCAGGTCGTCGCCGACCGACGGCGGATCGGGGAACATCGAGACCTGCCCGCAGGTGGTGTTGAGCAGCAGATAGTCGGGCTGCCCGGTGCCGTGCACCCCGGCGCCGTCGCAGTCCGGGTCGATCAGCTCCACCCGGACCCCTCCGGTGGTCGCCGCGGTCGTGCGGGACAGCGTGACCACGCGTTCGAGCACGCTGAGCCCGCGAGAGCCGAGCCCGACGATGGCCACCGAGGTACCGGTCACTCACTCACCAGCCTGATCCGCACCCGGCGGTTCTGCCGGCCCTTGTTGTCCACCTTGACCACCTGGATCTGGCCGATCTGCTTGGTCGAGGCCACGTGTGTGCCGCCGTCCGCCTGCGCGTCCAGGCCGACGATGTCGACCACCCGCATCTGCTCCATCTCGGGCGGAAACCGGTCCTGGGTGCGCACGATGTCCGGGATCGCCAGCGCCTCGGCTCGGGGCAGCCAGCGGACCTCGATCGGCCGGTCCGCGGTGATCTCGACGTTCACCGCGTCCTCCAGGGTCTGCTTGAAGCCGGGCGGGATGTCCGGCAGGTTGAAGTCCATCCGCGCTTCGCCCGGCTCCATGTTGCCGCCGGTCACCAGCGCGCCGAAGTCCCGGAACACGGTGCCGCAGAGCACGTGCAGGCCGGAGTGGGTGCGCATGAGCGTGCTGCGCCGCTCGTCGTCCAGCGCCCCGGTCACGGCGGTGCCGGCCGGCGGCACCGGATCGCCCGGCGCGGGCAGCAGGAACAGGTCGTCCTCGCTCTTGCGGGTGCCGACGATTCTGGTCTGGACCCCCTGCCAGAGCAGCACGCCGTGGTCGGGCGGCTGTCCGCCGCCACCGGGGTAGAACGCGGATCGGTCGAGCACGATGCCGGCTTCCGGGTCGTTCGGGTCGGACCACACCACGGCGCAGTCCCACTCTCGGACCGAGGCATCTGCCCAGTCCAGCCGATGCGTACGGCCACTGTGTTCAAGTCCCATCAGCGCAGGAAACCTTCCGCTATCACCGAAGCCGGCGCGATCCGCGCCTCGAGTGCCCGCACCCCGTCCTCGGCGGCCTGTGCTGCGACGTTACCGTCCGCAGCCGAAGCGATGACGTAACCGAGCCGATCCTGGAACGAATGGCGGATCACCACGTCCTGCCCCGGTTGGCAGGTCAGCCCTACCTCCACCACGCCGGGCAGCCGCTGCGCCGCGGACATGCCCGCCACCTCGACCAGCCGCCCGGACGCCGGCGCCACCAGGAACCGGATCGATGCGGCCCGCGACCTGGTCGGCTGCGGCGGCTCGGCCCGGCCGGCCGCCTTCGCGACCACCTGGAAGATGAGGTCAACGCCGAGCGCCTCCTGGATCATGCGCGGGATCATCCCGCCGGCCAGCCGCGGGTTGACCTCGACGATCCGCGGACCCACCGCACCGGCCCGGACCTCGACGTGCGCGGCGCCCCAGCCGAGCCCGAGCGCCCGCAACGCAGCCACCGCGATCTCGCCGATCGCGGCCCGCTCGGCCGGATCGAGCGGGGCCGGGAAGTCGTGCCCGGTCTCGAGAAAGTACGGTTCCGGCCCGAGCCGCTTCCTGATCACGGCAACGACCTGGTCGTCCAGGGTCTCCACCGAGTATTCGGCACCGTCCAGCTGCGCCTCGACCATCACCTCCGGTTGCGGCGGGAGGGCGAGATCGGCCGGGTCGGTGTCGAGCACCGCGCTCGCCGCGGCCCGCACCTCCTCCAACGTGCGGCACGAGCGGGTGCCGATCGAGCCCGATCCGGCCACCGGCTTGACCACCACCGGCAAGCCGATCCGGATCGCGGCAACCACCGCCTCGGGCACCCGTGGCGCGGCGGCGAACGCCGGCCCGGGCACCCCCGCCTGCTGGAGCCGGATGCGCTGGCTGTGCTTGTTGCGGCAGGACCGGATCGCGTCCGGGTCCGGATGCGGCCGGCCCAGCGCACCGGCCACCTCGGCCGCGGTCCCGATGTAGTACTCCGAGCTGCTGGTCACCCCGGCGATCCGGCCGGGAAGGTCGGCACATGCCGCCCGCACCGCGTCCGGGCTCGACGTGTCGACCACCCGGGCATCGATCCGATCGGCGGCGACGTAGCCGTATCGGCCGGGGTCGCGGGCCAGCAGCACCGGTTGCAGTCCCAGCCGGCGCGCGGCGGCGCAGAACAGCCGGCCGGATCCGGTGGTATTGCTCTCCACCAGGACCAGCCACTCGCCGGTCATTTCGGCTCCCCGGCTCGGCGCACCGCGGGCCGGTAGTCCGGCCCGGCGAGGCTGGCCACGGCCGCGGCAAGCGCCGCGTCGGCATCGGCCACCTCGCGCCGCCAGCGCTGGTGCCAGCGCCGGTGGCCGAGCCACGCGGCGCCGGCCTGCTCGCACGGAACCGCGAACGCACCGGGACCGCCGCCGTAGACGTGCGCGTCCACCAGCGCCCGCGGGTCGAGCCCGGCCGGCCCGATCTGGTCCAGCCAGCCGGGCGGCCCGAAGTCGGCCAGCCTGGTAGACCCCGCCTCGATCGCCTTGCGGACCGCCTCACCGACCATGCGGTGCGCGGTCCGGAACGGCACCCCATGCCGGACCAGCCGGTTGGCCACCGAGGTGGCCGAGGTGAACCCGGTTTCGGCCCGGTCCAGCATCCGATCCGGCACCGGTCTGGCGCCGCTGACTAGAGCCTGGCCAAGCTGCACCGACTGCTCGGCGGCCCGCAGGCCGGGCCAGAGCGCGGCCACCGCCTCGGTGCCGACCTCGATCGAGTTCGTGAACGCGGTGCCGGCCATCATGCTGGCCGCGGCCGCCCAGCCACCGATGGCGTGTCCCGGCTTGGCCCTGACGTGCTCGGTGACAAACGCGTTGCGCTTCTGCGGCATCGCCGAGCTGCCGCCGACCAGCCGGTCAGGGAAGTGGATGAAGCCGAACTCGGCGGTGCTCCACAACTGCAGGTCGGTGGCCAGCCGGCTCAACGTCACCGCTAGCCCCGCGGCCGCGCCGAGCAGCCGCAGCGGGACATCCCGGCTGGCCACCGCGTCCAGCGCGTGCCGGGTGCCGGCGGCGAAGCCGAGCAGCGCAGCGGTGCGTTCGGTGTCGATCGGCAGATCGGTGCCGGCGACCGCGCCCGCGCCCAGCGGGCACACCTGCAGGCCGGAAGCCGCGGTCCGCAGCGCGTCAATGTCCCGGCCGACCGCGAGTGCCACCCCGAGCAGGTAGTAGCCGTAGCTGATCGGCATCGCGGCCTGGAAGTGGGTGTAGATCGGCATCACCACGGACCGGTGGGCCCGGGCCCTGGACAGCAGCACCGCCTCCAGCCGGACCGCCTGCTCGGCGAAGTCCAGCAGCCAGTCGCGCAGCCGCAGGCTGGTGATGGTCGCCTTCAGGTCGTTGCGGGAGCGGCCGGCGTGCAGCACGCCGCCGATGTCCGGGCCGAGCCGCTCGATCAGGTATCCCTCGTACATCAGGTAGAGCCCACGCGGCACGGGCCGGTCGAGCAGGACCCGGAACCGGTCCGCGGACAGTTCGGCCATGCAGCGCAGCAGCGCCGCGGCCGCTTCGGCCGGCACCATCTGCTGCTCGGCCAGCATCACCAGGTGCGCCTGGTCGACCCGCACGGTGAGAGCCAGCTCGGCCGCGATCTCGGCCGCGGTCGGGGTGCCGTAGACCGCCTGCCTGGTGCCGAGCCCGAGCTGGTCGACCAACCGCCCGGTGCCACGCTCGCCGGGCACGCTCACCCGATCCCCCGGGCCGAACCGGCCGAGCCGGGCCCGACCGGGCTAGGCCGGACCGGGCTGGGCCCGACCGGGCTGGGCTCGGCCGAGGTGTGCCGGCCGGCCAACACCTCGGGCAGATCCCGCCGGGCCCAGTCATAGGTGGTCCACGGATCCTCGGCCGGCCGGGTCGGATCGGCCACCAGCACCGGCTCGGCCGGAATCGACCCACCCAGATGCCCGGCGGCCATCAGCCACTCGTCGTCGTAGACCGTGTCCTGGTAGCGGTATCCCTCGTCCGGCAGCAGCACCACGGTCAGCGCACTCGGGTTTTGCGCCGCCCACCAGCGCGCCACCAGGTAAGCCGCGCCGCTGGTCGGCCCCATGAACAGCGCGTGTCGCTGATGCATCTGGCGGGTCGCCGCGTAGGCCAGCCGGGCAGTGCACCAGTGCACCTCGTCGAAGATCCGGTGGTCCAGGTTGGCCGGGAGCAGACTCATCCCCATCCCGCGCAGCTCGCGCGGGCCGTCCGGCTGACCGAACAACACGCTGGCGTGCGCGTCCACCCCGATCGCCCGGCACTCCGGCAGGACCGAGCGCAGGTAGGTAGTCGTCCCGCACATGGATCCGCCGGAACCGACCGTGCCGACCACGCAGTCGACCTGACCGAGGCACTCGAGCAGAAGCTCGGCGACGGTGGCGTAGGAGCGCGGGTTGTCCGGGTTGCCGTACTGGTCCGGCCAGAACGTGTGCGAATGCTCGGACCGCACCTGCTCCAGCCGAGCTAGCCGGGCGGCCTGGTAGCCGCCTACGGTCTTGGCCGCACTGGCCGGGACCCGGTCCACAACCGCACCCAGATCGGTCAGCCGGCGATACAGCCGCTCGTCGATGACCGGGTCACTGACCAGGATCACCTGCCGGTCGAGATGCATCCCCTGCATCGCCAGGGCCAGTCCGAACGTGCCGGACGTGGTCTCGGCAATCACCGTGCCGGGCGGCAACCGGCCCTCGACCTCGGCCCGGCGCAGGATGTAGCGGGCCGGGATCATCTTCATCAGCGTGAAGCACGCGGCGTAGAGGTTCGGCGCCAGCCTGATCAGCTTCGGAACCTGGTATGCCTCGGTGGCCTCGGAATAGCTGGACCGGATGCTCATCAGGCCGGAACCCTTGCCGCGCCAATCTCGATCGCGGTGGTGGTCGGCTCGAACCCGATGATCGCGGTGATCTCCAGGCCCAGCGCCTCGATCCGGTCGACGCAGGCTCGCACGCTGGGCTCCACGTCCGTCCGGCGCCCATCGAAGATCAGGCCGGCGACGGTGCCGCTGTGCGCGACCTGCACGCCACAGCCTTCGAACTGCTGGCACAGCGTGAGCAGCGCTTCGAGGTAGGGCTTGGGCAGGAAGCGCTGGTTGATTCGCGCGCTCGCGGTGGTGACTCGGCCGAGCAGTGCAACGTCGTCGGTCGCGATGGCCCGGCGCAACGCCGCCCGCAGCACCTGGAACGCGCCGATCTCGTGGTCGTTGTATTCGGCCGGCTGCAGCCCGAGCGTGTCGACCACGGCGCCGGGCGCGGTGTCGCAGCCGACCACGATCATCGGTGGCAACCGGTGCCCCAGCGTCTCCAGCACCACCCCGTCGCGATGGGCGAACAGCACCACCCGGTCGTCGATCATGATCGAGTCCGACGCGCACTCGGCGAGCACGGCCAGCCGGCCGATCTCGTCGCGGGATAACGCCACTCCGTGGTAGTCGGCCACCGCCCGGATGGTGGCGGCGACGTCGCTGGTCGACGAGCCCATCCCGACGCCGCGCGGCACGTTGCTGGCGATCTCGATCTGGCCGCCCTTGGCCGGGGACGGATGCCGGGAGAACTCGCGCAATGCGATGATCGCCGCGCGCCGGACCTTAATCAGCTCGGGGGTGCCGACGATTCCCCAGTGGTTCTGGCTCGGATGAAAGACCGCGCGGCTGCCTCGGCGCGGATCCGGCAGCGTGACCAGTGCGCGACGCAGCTGACCGTTCGGGTCGTAGAACATGCCTTGCAAAAGCTCGCCATGGTGCGCCGAGGCATAACCGACACCGACATCGGTTTCGGCAACCTGGTAGTCGCCGGGACGGCCGTGGGTGGAGTCCAGCTCTCGCAGATAGCGCAACGCTCTTCCTCAGGTCCCCGTCTTCTCGACCGTGAAGATCAGGCTCTCGTGCTGGTGGTCGTAGGTGCGGTACTCCGCATGCGGCGGCTCCCACCAGGTGTCCACGTCGATCGAGCTGGCCGTCATGCCGACCGAGCTCAGCAGCGCCTCGAGATCGTCGCGATCGTAGAACTTGCAGTAGAACTCGAAGTGATCGATGAATTCCCTAGGACCGGTCTTTCGAATATTCGGATCGGTCACCTGGCAGTCGTTCATGGTCCACATGTTGGCCACAATGTGGCCGCCCGGCCGGGTGATGCGATACATCTCGAGCAGCGCGTCTTCCGGGTTGGTCAAGTGGCCTAACAGATCCCAGCAGAAAATCCCGTCCACCGAGTTGTCCAGCAGGCCGGTATCGAATGCGTCGACCTTGACGAATATCGCCTTGTCCCGGATCCCGGCCTTGGCGGCGACCCGCTCGGCGATCGCCATCGCGTTCGGCGAGGTGTCGCCGGCGAGCAGGATCGAGGCACCACCGGCCAGCGGCGGCAGGTTGCGACCGTCTCCGCACGGCAGGTCGAGGACCACTTTCGCGGAGTGATCGGCAAACAGTCTGGCTGCGGTCTCTGCATACGGGACCGGCGGGTCGCCCCACAGATTTCCGTGCCCCTGCAGTTGGGTCGGGTCGTAGGCGCCATCCCAGAGCGGGATGGCGGCGGCGTCCTGGGACGGAACCACAGGGTCCACGAGAGCCTCCGTCAGGGTCGTTTCCCTTGGTGTGCCTACCGTAGGCGATTGGTCACGCTACGGCAGAAACATCGGCAGGCTACAAGCCGTTTGCAGGGTGCTGCAACGTCCTGTACCGCCGGTAATACTGTGCGTAAGCACGCGTGTTGTCCATCCCCGAAACGGGGTCGAAGTTGCCCGGGTGGGATAGCTGTAATCGGGTAACGGACGGTCACGGTGCGACGCCATCTCGCGCTTTGCAACGGCCCCTTCAATGCCGCCGCGGCACGCACAGTTACCTACCGCCACACAGTCGTGACAGCGTGCAGCGGACCGCATATGGTGCGGTCACAGGGCGGCCGCGACACCCCGGTCCGGCGCGCCACGGACGAGGAGGGGCTACCTCGATGGCGGAGCAGTCGACCGGCGTCACCGTCATTGTCATCCCGCAGCCGACCTGCAACGGTCCGCTGCACATCGGCCACCTGTCCGGGCCGTACCTGGCCGCCGACATCGCCTCGCGGGCCGCCCGCGCGCGCGGCGAGCGGGTGCTCACGCTGGCCGGGATCGACGTTCATCCGAACTACGTGCTGACCAAGGCCGAGAACCTGGACATGGATCCGCTGGAGATGGTGGCCAGGTTCCGCGGGCAGATCACCACCGCCTACGAGCTGGCCCGGATCGGCTACGACGCGTTCCTCGACCCGCAGGATCCCGGCTACCAGGCCGCGGTCGCCGGCATGCTGACCGAGCTGGTGACCAACGGCACGGTGCCGATGCGCGAGGTCACGCTGCACGAGTGCGCCGACTGCGGCCGCACCTTGCACCACTCCTACGTGGTGGGTAAGTGCGCCAACTGCGGCGAGGGCGCGAATGGGCTGTCCTGCGAGGGCTGCGGGGCGTTCGCCTCGGCCCAGACCCTGGTCGACCCGAGTTGCGCCCGCTGCGGCGGCAGCCCGCGGCCGGTCACCGCAACGGTGCCGGTGCTGCCGCTCGAGGACTACCGAGAGCGGTTGCTTGCCGAATGGATGCAAGCCGAGCTGCCCGGCCGGGTCCGGTCCGTGCTGGAGCAGTACCTGCGCACGCCGCTGCCCGACTACCCGCTGGCCTACGTCACCGACTGGGGTATCGAGTTAGCCGGGCCGCTGGCCGGGATGCGGGTGGACTTCCCCACCGAGCTCGGCTTCAGCTACCTGTACGGCGCCGCGCACGCATTGCGTCCGCGGGCCAACGGCCTGACCCAGTGGGTGGAGGCCTGGAACGACGTCGACGGGGTCTGGCATTTCAACGGCATCGACAACGCGTTCTACTTCGCCATCCTGTATCCGGCCATCCTGGCCGCCTGCGGGGTGCCCAGGCCGCTCAGCCGCGGTGCCACCGTGAACGAGCTCTACCTGCTCGAGGGTAAGAAGTTCTCCACCAGCCGCAACCACGCGTTGTGGGCGGACGAGTTCCTGGCCGACGAGGATGCCGAGCTGGTCCGGCTCTACCTGTCCTGGGACCGGCCCGACCGCTACCAGAGCGACTTCACCGAGGCTGGCTACCGGGCGTTCTGCGACTACATCCGGCCATTCCTGGACGGTAAGCCACCCCGTGACGCCGCGGTTCCGAGCGAGCTGGTGGCGGCCGAGCTGGAGCGGGCCGACCAGGCGCTGCGCCTGATCGGCTTCGACTCCGCGCTGGCGATCCGGTGCCTGCTGGCCGCGCTGTCCACCGGCGCCGGCCTGGACTCCGGCGTGCTGGCCGCACTGGCCGGCCGAGACCGGCCCGCCTTCGGCGGTAGGTGACCGGTGCCGGTGCACGGCTGCATCATCGGCGGCGGCCTGGCCGGCGCCATGCTGGCCTGGCGGCTGGCCAGCCAGACCCGCTGGCAGCTCGACCTCCTCACCGGCGGGCCGGACCGGACCGACGCGACCGCGGCGTCCGGCGGCGCGGTCCGCTGCTACGAGCGGGACCCCGAACAGCGCCGGCTGGCCGCGCTCAGCATGGTGGAGCTGCGCTCCAGCCGGACGCTGCGCCGGTGGGCGCGGTTCCAGCCGGTCGAGTCGGTGTACCTGCGGTCCGACGCCAGCGGGATCGATGCCGAGATCGCCGAGATCGAGACGCTGCTGCCCGGCTCCGCGCGGCGCGGCTCGGCCGAGGACCTCGGCGCGCTCGGCTGGGTCGGAGTCCCGGACGGGGCCACCGCGGTGCTGGAACGGGTGGCCGGCTACACCGCACCGGACGCGCTACGCGCCGCCACGCTCGCCGACCGTGCGGTCCGCCGCCGGGTCTGCGTGCTGGCCGCGCCGGCCCAGACCATCACGCTCGCCGAGTCGGGCTCGGTCGCGGTGACAATCGGCGGTCAGCGCCGGGAGTACGACCTCGTCGTGGTGGCGGCCGGTGCCTGGACTCCGGCGCTGTTGCGGTCCAGCCGGTTACCCGCCGGCGGCTACCGCACCAAGTCCATCCAGTACGGCGTGTATCGGACCGATGGCTGGCGCCCTTCGCAGTTCGTGGACGAGATCACCGGTCTGTACGGTCGGCCGGCCGGGGACGACGGGCTGCTGCTCGGGCTACCCACCGAGCTGTGGGGCGTCGACCCGGATCGGCCACCGGACGCACCTGCGCTGGCCAACACGGCGGCCGCACTGGCCGAGGCGCGGTTCCCGCGGCTCCGGCTCGGCCGGCTGCTGAGCACCGCCCGAGCCGCCGACTGCTACCCGGACGACCCGATCCTGCGGATCCGATCGGTGGTCGACACCGTGCACTTCCTGGTGACGTTCACCGGCGGCTCCGGCGGCTCGGTGAAGACCGTGCTGGCGGCGAGCAAGCTGGCCGCCGACCAGCTCGCCGGTGCGTTTCGGCCGATCGGCCAGCCGTCCGCCAGGTCGCTGACCGGAGGGAGTACGTCATGACCAGCCGGATCGACTACCACAACCGCCGCTTCCAACCGGTTGACCACGACCCGCAGGCCGGCGGCAGCATCCCGCTCGGGCACTATCACCAGGACGGCGACCTGGTCTGGGCGGAGTTCTCCGGCGGCTCGGTCCGGGTCGGCCGGCTGGTCGGCCAGGTGCGGCCGGACGACACCATCGATGCCTCCTACTGCTTCGTGACCGCGGCCGGACAGATCGTGGCCGGCGCGTGCGTGAGCACTCCGACCCGGCTGGCCGACGGGCGGGTCCGGCTGACCGAGGACTGGAAGCGCATCGACGGCTCGTCAGGTATCTCGATCATCGAGGAGGTGGCCGGATGACTCCGACCGAGCGCCCGCTGCTGCTGCTGATCACGACCGGCGGCCGGCCGTATCGGGAGTACCTGTTGCGGTCGATCTTGACCGGCTACCGGGTGCACTTGCTGCTCGGCGCCGAGCCGAGCTGGGAGTGCGAGTATCTGCACGGCTGGACCGTGCTCAGCGACCTGACCAGCACGACCGACGTCGAGGAGATGGTGGCGGCGGCCCGCGAGGTCAACCAGCGCGAGCCACTGCAGGGCGTGCTGAGCTGGGACGAGGCCCGGATCCTGCAGAGCGCGAAGGTGGCCGCCGAGTTCGGGTTGCCCGGCGGTGACCCTGACATGATCATGCGGTGCCGGGACAAGCACCTGACCCGGCAGACGCTGGCCGCGGCCGGTGTCCCGCAACCTCGCTCGGTGCTGACCTCGAGCTTGGACGACGCACTGGCGGCCGCTGCCGAGATCGGCTACCCGGTCGTGCTGAAGCCACGCGCGCTGGCGGCCAGCTTGGGCGTGGTGCGGGCGGACAGCCCGGACGATGTGGTGGCCAGGTTCGGCTTCGCGCACGACACCACGTTCACCGGTGCCTGGCAGTACGACCTGCCGGTGCTGGTGGAGGAGTATCTGACCGGGCCCGAGATCAGCCTGGACGCCGCGGTCTACCACGGCCAGGTGCTGCCGATGTTCGTGGCCCGCAAACACATCGGCTACCCGCCCTACTTCGAGGAGATCGGGCACGTGGTCGATGCGGCCGACCCGCTGCTCACCGATCCGCAGCTGCTGCGGATCGTGCAGGACACGCACACCGCGCTCGGCTTCACCGACGGGATGACCCACACCGAGCTCAAGCTCACCCTGTCCGGGCCGAAGGTCATCGAGGTGAACTCGCGGCTCGGCGGCGATCTGATCCCCTATCTCGGGTTGCGCGCCACCGGGATCGACCCGGGGCTCGCCGCGGCCGCGGTGGCCTGCGGGCAACCCCCCGCGGTGGTCGCGGACCGCAAGCTGGTAGGTGCGGTGCGGTTCTTCTACGTCGACCAGGAGCGCACCACGATCGACACCGTCGAGTTCGACCACACGACGCTGCCACCCGAGGTGGATCGGGCCGAGCCGCTGGTGAAGGCCGGCGACGTGGTCTCGCCGCCACCGGCCGGCACCCTGTTCGGCCGGATCGCCATCGCCACCGCGGTGACCGAGACGGCCGAACAAGCCCAGGCCGCACTCGATGCGGCCGAGGCCGCGCTGACCGTGCGGGCGGTCGACCCGGCCCCGGTCGACGTCCAGGGCTTGTCTCCTGGGTCTTGACGGATGCGGGCGGCGGGCCAGGGGACGAATGGCAAGGCGGAGGAGGAGCCGATAGTGGAACTATCGGCGACGACGACAACACGGCCAGTCGTTGTCTGGGCCGCCGATCCACGCCGGCTAGGACCCAGGAGACAAGCCCTAAAGCCCCGACCCAGTAGTTCCCACTAGTCAAGGGAGACGCACCACCGTGGATAGCGACATCAAGGAACTGACCGAGCTCAACGAGCAGTTCATCGACGCCTTCCGGCAGGGCAAGTGGGAGGTCCTGGAGCCGATCATGTCCCCGGACTTCCGGTACCTGGACGGCAAGTCCGGCGAGGTCTGGGAACCACAGCGCTACATCGACAACGTGAACAGCGCACCGCTGCCCACGATCGGGATCGACCAGGTCGTGATCCACGTCGATGGCAATACCGCAGTGGTCTCCGCGCGCAGCTTCGTTACCGAGGGCCGTTACACCCGCTACGTCGACACCTACGAGCGGCGTCCGGAAGGCTGGCGCTGCGTGCACGCCTGTCTGTGGCCGTTGCAGTAGCGCCCGCCTCCTCGCCGATCATTACCGGCGGTTTGCGCAGACAAAACGCCCAAACTGGGTGATCAAATGCGCAGATCGCCGGTAATGATCGCCAAGTCCCGACGGGCTAGGTCGGAACGGTTTGGTGGAAGCAGCTGGTGGCGGTGGCGCCGGTGGCCATGTTCACCACGCCACCGTCCGGCTCGGTGGTGCCGCGGACGAACTGCCCGGCGTATCCGGCGGAGGACAGGAACGCACCCCAGGTCAGCACCCACGGCTGCATCCCGTCCGGGGCCGGGAACAGCTCAGGCACCGGCCGGATCCGGCGCTGGAGCACGAACGGACCGTCCATGGCCGCGGTCAGCTGGGACTTCCACTCGTCCGGCTCGACCATCCAACCGGGCACCACACCCATTCCGGCATGCAAGGCGGTCGGCTTGAGGATGAGGTCGGTCTGCGCGCCGACCGCATAGTCGGCCAGCTCCACCCGCTCGCCCTCGACGGTGACCGAACCGGGCCGCACCATCCGGGTCCAGGGCAGGATCCGATCCAGGCTGGCCAGTTCGTTCGCACTGTAGAGGTGCCGGTTCGCCTCGTCGGAGAGCATGGCGAGCGCGCCCTTGCTGCCGTAGAGCTCGGAGTCGATCGGGGTGAAGATGGACACCTCACCGCGTTCGGCGGCCCGCAGCACCGGATCGATCAGCTCCGGCCCGACCGGGTCGAGCAGGTCCTCGATCATGAAGACCCGGTAGATCACGTCGACCGGGCGGCCTTCGATCCAGACTCGACCATCGTGCACGGACAGCTGCCCGACATGGCAGGGCACCATGTCGATGCCGAACGGCGCCAGCTGCTGCGCGCTGTAGCGCAGCGTCGGCTCCAGCTTCTCGTAGCTGGCCGGCCAGTCCGCGGCTGCTACCAGCGGGCGCATCCCGCTTGGCACCTTGCTCTCGGTCAGCAACGTGTCCGCGACCTGTTCCATCGTGTCGATGTGGGCCAGCTGGTTGGCCTCGACGAACTCGGCCAGCATCGGGTGGGTCAGGAACGCGCGGGTGAGCACCGCGTTGTCGCCGCCACCCGCGGTGCTGCCCATGTTGATCTCCATGAGCTGGAACCCGGTGCCGTTCGGGTAGAAATCGGCCCGGGCGAACCGGGTGGGTGCCTCGCCCCCGCCCCGCATGATTGCGGTGACCTGCGCATCGGTCATCCCGACCGCGCGGGCGAACGCGGCCAGGTCGCCACCGAACAGCCGTGCGGGCAGCCCGGTCAGGGCGGCATGCAGGTTCTCCAGGTCGACGCCGAGCCGCTCCCGGTCGGCGTACTCGAGGAACACCGGCCGGCTCAGGCAGCGGCCAAGAAACGTGGTCGGAGCCAACCGCACCTCGGGCTGCATGGCGGTGGCGATGAGTTCCGTTGGCCCTACCCCGCGCCGGGCGATCTCCTCGAGGTACTTCTCGGTGAGCGCGTTGTGCGTCATTCGTCGGGCCCCTCAGTCAGTGACGGCACGAGGTCGGGTGATCACGCTTTGCTGCGGAGTCTGCCCGCTTGGCCCGACTTGTCAACCCCGCTCGGGAGGAGCGACCGGTCAGGGCGCGGTCTGGTGGAAGCAGCAGGTCGCGGTGGCGCCGGAGGCCATGTTGACGACACCACTGTCGGGATCGGTCGTGCCGCGGATGTACTGCCCGCCGTATCCGGCCGCGGTCAGGAACGCGCCCCAGATCAGGGTCCACGACTCCAATCCGTGCTCGGCCGGGAACAGCTCGGGCTCCGGACGGATGCGGCGCTGCAGCACGAACGGGCGATCCATGGCCGCGGCCAGCTGCCGGCTCCACTCGCCGGCGTCCACCAGCCAGCCCGGCACGACACCAAAGCCGCCGTATCGCAGGGTCGGCTTGAGAATCAGTTCAGCGCGTTGGGCGAAGGCGAACTCGAGCAGGTCGACCTGTTCGCCGTCAACCGTGACCGGACCCGGTCTGACCATCCGGGTCCACGGCAGGATCCGGTCCAAGCTGTCCAGCTCACCGGCGTCGTAGAGGTGCCGGTTCGCCTCGTCGGACAGCAGCGCAAGGGCACCCTTGCTGCCGTACAGCTCCGCGTCCAGCGGAGTGAACAGCTTCACCTCGCCGCGCTCGGCGGCTCGCAGGACGGGCTCGATGAGTGCGGGTCCCTGCGGATCGAGCAGGTCCTCGATCATGAACAGCCGGTAGACCACGTCGACCGGCCGGCCGTCGAGCCACACCCGACCGTCACGCGCGGACAGTTGACCGACATGGCACGGCACCATCTCGATGCCCAGCGGTCGCAGCTGCTCGGCGCTGTACCGCAGGATCGGCAGCAGCGAGTCGAAGCTGGCCGGCCAGTCGGCCGCTGCCATCAGCGGGCGGGTTCCGGCCGGGACCTGGCACTCGGTCACGATGGTGTGCACGATCTGCGCCAGGGTGTCCACGAACGACAACCGGTTGGTGGCAACGAACTCGGCGACCATCGGATGGTTCAGGAAGCTGCGATTCAGCATCGCGTTGTCGCCGCCACCGACCGTGCTGCCCATGTTGATTTCCATCAGCTGGAATCCCGAACCGTTGGGATACAGGTCGGCGCGGGCAAACCGGGTGGGCGCCGGCGCCTGGGCCCGCATGATGGCCCCAACCTGAACGTCGGTCATCCCCACCGCGCGGGCGAATGCGGCCAGGTCGCCGCCGAACAACCGGCGCGGTAAGTCGGTCAGCGCCGCGTGCAGGTTCTCGAGATCGCCAACCAGCCGGACATAGTGCGGGTACTCCAGGAACACCGGGCGGCTCAGACAGCGCCCCTCGTACGTCGTCCACGGCAGCCGCAGCTCGGGATCGAGTGCGGCCTCGATGAGCTCAGTCGGCCGCATGCCACGCCGGGCGACCTCGGCCAGGTATCGCTCGGTAAGCGCGTTGGCCGTCATCGGCGCCCCCCTCGGCCAGCCCGATCGCGCGGTCCGAATCCCGCAACCCCACTCTCGAACTAGGAGTTTACGGCCGGTAGCGGGTCGGTTGCACATCTGCGATGCTGACGATCGATGGCGACCGAAACCACCCCACCTGCCGCCAAGGTCTGGGAGACCTTCCGCCTCGCTCCGATGGCAGTGAAGGTCATGCTCCTCGGAGTGTTCATCAACCGGATCGGCGGGTTCCTGAACATCTTCCTGGTCCTGTTCGTCACCTCACAGGGCTACTCGGTCCAGTTAGCGGCCCTCACGCTCGGCGTCTACGGCGCCGGCGAAGTAGCGGGTACATTCATCGGCGGGATGCTGGCCGACCGGCTCGGCGCCCGCAATGCCACCGTGATCAGCATGGCCGGCACCGCGGTGTTCACCGCGTCGCTGCTCTACCTGCCGAACTATGCGCTGCTGCTGGTCGTGGCCGCGGCGGTCGGGCTGGTCAGCCAGATCTACCGGCCGGCCTCGGCGACGTTGCTGTCCGAGCTCACCGCGGACGACCGGCAGATCATGATGTTCGCGATGTACCGGTTCGGGCTCAACGTCGGCAGCACGGCCGCACCGCTGATCGGCTACGCGCTCTACCACCTCAACGACGAGCGGTACACGCTGCTGTTCTGGGGCGAGGCGCTGATCGCACTGGCATACGCGATCCTCGCGCTGTTCGCACTGCCGGCGAAGACCAGGCACGCCCCGGACCCGGACGGCGCCGATGCCGGTGCGGCAGTGCCGACCGGGAGCTATCTGGACGTGCTGCGCGACCGGCGCTACGTGCTCTACCTGATTGCCGCGTTCCTCGGCGTCGCGGTCTACATGCAGTACCTGTCCACGCTTCCGCTCGACATCCAGGCCGCCGGCGTGGCCATCTTCTGGTACACCCTCGCGGTCTCGCTGAACGGCGCGATCGTCATCATGTTCGAGCTGCTGGTGACAAAAGTCTCGCAAACCTGGCCGATGCGGATTTCGATCGCGCTGGCGTATGCGCTGATCGCGGGCGGGGTCGCGTTCTACGCCCTGCCGCTGGGGCCGGCCGTCATCATCATCGGCACGCTGATCTGGACCCTCGGCGAGATTCTCGGTGGTCCAGCCACGTTTGCCTACGCGGCTATGGCCGGACCGCCACATCTCAAGGGCCGCTACATCGGCAGCTTCCAGGTCATGTTCGGAGTCGGTCAGGCCGTCGGTCCGGTGGTGGGCGGCATCATGCTCGCCCAACTCGGGCACCAGGTCTGGATCTTCATCGCGCTCGTCGAAGTGGTCGCGCTCGGCTTCGTGCTCGCCTCGGTGCGCGATCCGCGCCGCTTGCCGGCCGTACCCGGTTCCGGCGCGGTGCCGAGCGCCGACGCCGCAGCGGGTGCCGACGCACCCGTCGACGCCGGCATTACTACTGAGCGGTAGACAACAGTCGCGGTGTAACACACGGTCACCGATCAATAGCGGATTAGGCCTATCGGGCAGGTCGCTCAAAAACCTGTGAAATACACACAGTTACGTGCAGCCACGGCCCCGTGACACGGTGCAGCGGACCGCATATGGTCGGTCACAGGCAGCCGCGACGCACTTACCGTCCGCGTGCGCGGCACAACGATTCGTCGGAAGGAAGTCGTGCGCGTGATTTCGCGGGCCTGGCTTACCCCACGACACGTGTCGAACCCGTCCTACCGGACATCATTCGATGCGCATCTACCGCCGCCTACGAGGAGGACACCCGGTGACGGCAGCGTTTGATCACCAAGAGGTGGAGTTACTTGCAATTGGTGCCGGGCCGGCAAACCTCGCGCTGGCCGTCGCCGTTGAGGAGTTGGCGCCGCCCGAGCTGGCCAGCAGCACGCTGGTCATCGAACAGCACGAGAACGTGGTCTGGCAGCGCGGGATGATGCTGCCTTGGACGCAGAGCCAGGTGTCTTTCCTGAAGGATCTGGTGACCCTGCGGAACCCGCGCAGCGCGTTCTCCTTCGTCAACTACCTGCATTCCGTGGGCCGGTTAAACGATTTTGTAAATATGGCAAGTTTCCTGCCATTTAGGCTGGAGATCTCGGACTATCTGCAGTGGGTCGCCGACTCGCTCACCAAGGTCCGGGTGGACTACGGGCGGCGCTGCGAGCGGGTCGAACCGTTACGGTCCAGCGGCGGCGAGGTCACCGGCTGGCTGGTCCACCTTGCCGACGGGTCCACGATCGGAGCGAGCAACCTGGTCATCGGGATCGGCCGGGAGGCGCGCATTCCTGAGGTGTTCCACGATCTGCCCCGCGAGCGCTTCGTGCACAGCACCGAGTACTCCTGGCGCACCGCTGACCTGGATCCCGAATCGCCGCACCGGATCGTCGTGGTCGGGGCCGCGCAGAGCGCCGCCGAGATGCTGTGGGAGTCCCACCAGCGCCTCCCCAAGGCAGAGTGCGCGATGGTGATCCGGTCGGTCGGGCTGGAGTACTACCAGACCAGCAAGTTCACCAACGAGCTGTACTTCCCGTCGTTCACCGACGAGTTCTTCTCGGCTGCACCCGAGGCGCGCCGGCACGTGTTGCACGAGATGCGCCAGACCAACTACGCCGGGGTGACCCCGGGCATGCTCGACGGCCTGTACCGGCAGATGTACCTGGAGCGGCTCACCGGCACCCAACGGCTTCGGATGATCACCATGGTTGACGTCACCGGCGCCCGGATGGAGGGCGACGACGTCATGCTGACGTTGACCAACCAGATGGGCCGGGTGACCGAGGAGCTGTCCTGCGACCTGGTGCTGCTCGGCACCGGCTTCGAGCCGGCCATGCCGACCATCATCCGTAACCTTGCTGCCGAGGTAGGTGTGGCCGAGATCGCGGTCAGCCGGGCCTACCGGATGCTGACCCCACCCGCCGTGACCGCGGGCTGCTACCTGCAGGGCACCAACGAGGGCAGCCACGGGATCGCGGACTCGCTCATGAGCGTGCTTGCCATCAGGGCCGGCGAAATCGTCACCGACGTGCTGGCCAGCCGCAGTGAACCGACCCTGCTGTCAAGCGTTGCCGCATCGGCCTGACCGGGAGGAACTGGTGGATATTCGCAACTTGGACCGGGACAACATGAAGGCCGAGTACGGTGCGCTGACCCAGCGGCTGATGCCGTGGGAGGCCATCAACGCACCGTTCGAGGGGGCCTGGTGCGTGATCGAGCCGGGCGGGGCGTCCACCCCGCACTCGCATCACGAATACGAGATCTTCGTCGCTATCTCCGGCGACGCGGTGCTCGAGGCAAATGGCGAGCGCAGCCCGTTCAGCAGAGGTGACGTGGCCTTCATGCCGCCCGGCACGAACCACACGATCGTCAACGAGTCGGGCACCGACTTCCAGTTCTACAGCGTCTGGTGGGACGCCGAGATGACCGAGAAGTTCGCTGCCCGGCACACCTCGGCCTCGGATGGCTAGTTTCGGGGAGGCGGAGTCCATGAAGCTACTCGGCATGGAGGCGCGCCAGAACGCCACCTACTATCTGTCCCGCTACCAGCAGGTGAAGGACTTCGGCGCGGACCTGTACATCCTCAACGGGGTCGGCGATCCGGACTACTGGCCGGCGGATCGGTATCGGGTCGCCGGGTCCCAGCACATCGACGAGATCATCGCGGCGGCGCGCGCGTGGCACGACGAGGTTGGTTTCGACGGGGTGTTCACGTTCTCCGAGTCCGCGGTGATGACCGTGGCCGCGGTGGCCGACGCACTCGGCCTACCCAGCGTCGGGGTGGACGCGGCGCGCAAGAGCCGCAACAAACTGCTGATGCGGCAGGCCTACCAGGCCGCGGGGCTGCCCATCCCGCAGTTCCGGCTGGTCGCGGATCTGGACGAGGCCAAGGCCGCGGCCGCCGACTTCGGCTACCCGGTGGTGCTCAAGCCCACGCTCGGCGCGGCCAGCAACTTCGTGTTCCGGATCGACGACCCGGCCGAGCTCGAGGTCAGGTGGGCCGACGCCATCAAGGGCATGCAGGGAATGTCGTGGTATCTGATGGAGGCCGAGGGCCTCGATCTGGGACCGTACGGCCTCCTCGTCGAGTCCTACCTGGACGGCCACGAGCACCTTTTCGAGGCGCTGGCCTGGGACGATGACGTCTACCTCGGCTCGGTCGTGGACCGGGCCACGGTCGAGGGCGACACGTTCGACGACGACGTGCACGTGGCTCCGACCTACCTCACCGACGCGCAGATGGCCGAGATCCAGCAGATCGTCAAGGCGGCCGCGCACGCCCAGGGGCTGCGCCGCAGCGCCATGCACGCGGAGATCAGGTTCCATCAGGACAAGCCGCATCTGGTCGAGATCGCGATCCGGCCCGGTGGTGGCGGCCTCGACCTGGTGGCCCGGGTGACCGCGGACTACTGCCCGATCCGCGCGGTGATGAACGTGGCCCGCGGGGTGAAGCCGCGGGTGCAGCATTACTCCCCGACCGGCGTCTACATGATGGGCACGTGCCTGATCAGCCAGGCCGGTGAGGTGGAGTACGTCACCGTCCCGGACGAGGTGACCAACTCCGAGCAGACCCTGATGGCGAAGATAACCGCGCACCCCGGCGACCTCATCAAACGGCCGCCGGAAGGCAACAACATCCTCGGGTTCCTGATCCTGATCGGCACCTCGTTCGACGACGTGAAGCAGCGGCTCGAGGACTACGCCGCGAAGATCGACGTGAAGATGGTCGGCCAGCCGGTCACCCGGACCAAGATGCCGTGGTCGGGTCAGGACGCCTCGCTGACGGCCGGACCACCCCCGCCGCGGGCCGATGCCACCGCGGGAGCTCCGGCCGGCTAGGTCGTCAGTCAGACGAGACGGTGCGGCGGGCCGGAGATCCCACCCGCCGCACCGTTTGTCGTCTTACTGACGTCGCACCACTTAGCCGATCTCGACCCGAAGCAGCTGACCGGTGTGGTCGAGCACGCTCGTGGTGTGGTTGGTGATGTAGAACGTGTTGTCGTCCACGACCGCGATGCCGCCGGGGTTTTCCAGCCCGGTGGTCAGCAGGTCGGTGACCGTTCCGTCCAGCTCGATCCTGGCCAGCCGGCCGGTCACGGTGTCCTCGGGAAGGAACAGTCCCTCCTTCGCGATCTCCAGCACGAGCAGGCGGCCCTGGCTGTCGAACGCGATATCGATGATGTTGGTGAAGCCGGTGGCGTACTCGGTCTCCTCCTGGCCGGGCACCAGCCGCAGCACCCGAGCCACGCCCTTGGGGTACGGGAAGCCGCTGAGCTCGCCGATGTAGATCGCGCCATCCGGGCCCTCCACCACTGAGGTGGGCACCGACTCGATGATGTTCGGGCCGATGACCCGGTCATGGATGACGGCAAGGGTCTGGATCGAGCCATCCGCCTTGACCCGCAAGACGTCGTTGCCGGCCGCGTCGGCGACGATCGAGCCGTTGCCGGTGCGCAGCAGGCCGAACGGGTCGGAGTCCTCGAACTGCGGCTCGGGGTTCACCACGTTCTCGTAGGTGACCAGGTCGCCGTACGGCTGGAACGTGCCGCCGACCACCGTGCCGACCTGGCCGAGACCGACCGAGGACGGAACCGAGGCGAGGTCATTGCGGAACCGGAGCGGCCCGCTGAGCCCGAACAGCAGCTCCAGCTCGCCCTTGTGGAAGGAGAGGTCGTGTACGCCGAGGACGGCGGCCGGGTTGTCGATCGAGGGCAGCCCGGTGACGATCCGGCTACCGGTGCCGGTGGCCACCTTGTACTCGAAGACCGCGCCGCTCTCTCCGTAGCAGTAGATCGGGCCGCCGAACGCGCGCCCGCACGGCGGGACCTGAGCGGCACTACCGTCGCCGAGACCGGCCTCGGCGACCAGGATTCGGTTGGCCTTGTTGTCGTAGATCACCCCACGTGGGGTGTCCAGCCCGTCGGCCACGACCGTGATCGTGGCATTCACCCCGACATCGCCGGGCGTCGCGACCGCGCTGCTTGCCGGCAGTGCGGTCACTGCCATCGCAGCGGCGGCCAGCATCGCTAACTGGACGCGTCGTTGTGGTTTTCTCACTCGCTACCTCCATGACTGGATGTACTCAAGTGGAGCGTCCCTGGCATGACGCAGTAACGAGCATCACACTATGCGTAACTGGCGATATGGGAAGTACCGACCGCAGTTGGATTTCTACTCTCAGTTGCCAGCAGATCGGACGGTAGGCGTTACGCAGTAAAGACCTCGTACCGTATCCGAATGCATACGTAAGGTAACCAGCGGCCCGCACAGTGAACCGTTTTCGCCCGGTATCGATAGGGCTGGTAACCAAAAGCTGCGGCGGACCGGATCACCGGCCCGCCGCAGCGTTTGATCGTTGGTTGCCTCGGCAACTACCGCCTACTCGATTTCGACCCGGAGCAGCTGGCCGTCACCGCCGAAGCCGGCGGTGAAGTTGGTGACGTAGAACAGGTCGTTCTTAATCACCGCGACGCCGCCCGGGTTGGTCATCCCGGTGCTGGCCAGCTCGGTGTGGGTGCCGTCGCGCTCGACCCGGATCAGCGCACCGGACTGGTCGGCGTTCAGCAGACCGAACTTCGCGATCTCCAGCACGATCAGACGGCCGCTGTTGTCGAACGTGCAGTCGATGATGTTGGTGAATCCGGACGAGTAGATGGTCGGCTCATGACCCGGCCGGACCCGCCAGATCCTGGCTACCCCGGACAGGTACGGGAAGCCGCTGAGCTCACCGAAGTAGAACGCACCGTCCGGGCCCTGGGTCACGCAGGTCGGCACCGACTCGATGACGTTGGTGCCGATGACCCGGTCCGGGATCTGGGCCAACACCTGCAGGTCGCCGTTCGGCTTGACCAGGATGACGTTGTTGCCGCCGGCGTGCGCCACCACGGAGCCGTACCTGCCGGAGACGATGCCGAACGGGTCCGACTCGTGGCCGGGGAACAGCTGCTCCTCGAGCGCGGTGATGTCCGCGATCGACGTCTGCGCACCGCTGTTCAGGTCAATCTTCACGGCATGGCCGAGCAGGTCGGCGTTGGCCGCTCCGCCGGCGGTGAACTCGTCGCGGGTGGACACGAACCCGAGCAGGCCGTAGACGCCGGTCAGCTTTCCCTTGTGCAGTGACAGGTCGTGCAGGCCGAGCACGGCGATGCCGCCGTCGGGAATCGACTCCGACGGCAGCCCGGTGAGGATCCGCTCCCCCTCCTCGTCCTTCAGATCCCAAGCGAAGATCGAGCCGGTGTCGCCGTAGCACAGCGGGGTGCCGAACTCGCCTACACCGCACGGACCGGTCACGTTGATGGCGTCGATCCCGGCCTCGGCGATGAGCAGGCGCTTGTGCTGCTTGTCATACACCAACCCGCGAGGCACGTTCAGACCGTCCGCCACGACCTCGATGGTTGCGGTGACGCCGTCGTCGTGCTTCGCGACCGCGCTGCTGCCTGGCAGCAGCACAGTCGCAGTCAACGCTGCGGTCGCCAGTAACGCTAACTGGGCGCGTCGTTGTGTTCTCTTCACCCGCTCCTCCATGACTGGACGTACCCAAGTGACGAACCGTCCCCCTTGGGCGCTGTAACGAACCTCATACTATGCGTAATCGCCGGTATGGGAAGTACCGAGCGCAGTAGGATTTTTACGAACAGTTGCGATCAGCCGCGAGGAGCCGCGGAAACGCGCGGAACGACCGCGAGATTTCACTTCATGTGCAACTGCTGTCGCGGAAAGTAACCTGGTCAGCCCGGCGAATGCACGTTAGGTAACCAATACCGAGCGGTCGGTACTCAGCGTTAAGGAAATGGCGCCTAACCGCCGTTCCGGTCACTATCCGCCGCGCCGGAATCGGGCCCGCTCACCGATTGAGTAGGGCCAGGATTCCCATACCGACCAAGGCCCCGACGATCAGGCCGACCAGAATCGCGGCGAGGATCCGCGGCGCAGGTGGTGGCGACGGTTCGGGGTAGTGAACGGGTGCACGGTCGCTTTCGTAGCGGCTGGGCGGCGGGGTCCGGTCGCCGTAGCGGCTGGGCGTCCGGTCGGCGGCATAGTTCTCCGGCCATTCGGCTGCTGGCCGGGGCGCCGGTCGTGTGCTGCGATCCGCCACCGGCGGCAGCATCGAGGTCCGCTCGGCCGGCCGGGTCACCAGCGCGGTGGCCTCGGCCAGCGCAGTCGGCTCGGCCAAGGCCGCCGATTCGGCCAGCGCGGCACCCGCGCCGGCGGTGCCGTTCGCGCCGGCCGCAGCCTGGACCACTGGCGCGGCGGGCGCGGCCGGCTTCGCGGCGGCGGTCGCAGTAGCCGACGCCGACCGAGGTTGCCGCACCTCGCGGGCACCGCTTACCGCCCCACTGGCCACCCAGGCGGCGCCAAGCGCGATCGCGTGCTTGGGATGGGCATCGACCGAGACCGGCCGGCCGAGTGCGGTGCCGACCAGCTGCGCGACCAGTGGCATCCGCGACGAGCCACCGACCAGCAGGACCGAGTGCAGCTGGTCCGGGGTCAAACCGGCCGAACGCACGGCCCGGCGCAGTGCGTCGATCGACTCGGTCAGCGCCGGCCGCACCATCTCCTCGAGCTCGGACCTGGTCATCCGGATCTTCGTGGTGACGTTGGGGAGCAGCACCGGAATCGTGACGTCGGTGTCCGAGGACAGTGACTCCTTGGCCTCCACGCACTCTTCCCGCAGCCGGCCGACCGCAGAGATCACCGCGGGATCAGTCTCGTCCAGCTCGGCGAGCTTGCCGCCCAGCGACCGGGCGACGTGGCTGAACACCGCGGCGTCGAAGTCGATCCCGCCGAGCCGCTCGATCCCCTCCGGGTGGCCCAGGATCGCGAAGCCGGATTCGGTCCGGCGCAGCACAGCCGCGTCGAACGTGCCGCCACCGAGGTCGTAGACGGCGACCGCCGCGCCGATCTCAACCGGGCGCTGCTGCAGATACCAGATGGCGGCGGCCTCCGGCTCGGTCGTCAAGCTGACCGGCTGATCCAGGTCGGCCATCCGGATCGCCTGCCGAAGCAGGTCGGTCTTGTACGGACCCCAGTTCGCCGGGTGGCACACGCAGATCGCCTGGGGCTCGGTACCTTCTCTAGCCCGCACCTCGTCCAGCACCGTGCGCAGCAGCCGTGCGGTCAGTGCCTCGGCCGAGTACGGCGTGCCGGCCAGCATGATCGGGGTCGGGTCACCGAGCCGCCGCTTGAACTCGCGGGCCACCCGTTGCGGTTCCACCAGCGCGCGACGGTTCGCCGACTCGCCGGTCAGGAACGTCTCGTCCTCGCGCAGCAACACCACCGAGGGGATCGCCGCGCCGCGCCCACCCAGTGCTGCAACCTCGGCCCGGCCGTCTCGCCAAATGGCCGCCGCGGTGTAGGTAGTGCCTAAGTCGATCCCAACCGCATACATCGTGGCGACCCTCCCTTAGCAGATCGTGAACTTCGACCAGTTCGAGGTGTACTCGAACGGCGAGAGGATCTTGATGCGTTGACTGAACTCACCGCTGGTCGACAACGACCAGGTGTTGTCCGGCACGCTCTGGGTCTGTTTACCGCCGGCCGGGAAGCTGACCGACAGGTCGGGCCCGGTTGCGCCGTCCGAGCGCTCCCAGGTGTAGGTCACCGTCATCGGACCGTGCGGCACCGTGATCGAGCCCCGGAAGTGAATCGTGTAAGGGATCTGGCAGATCGCGTCGAACTCCAGCGAGGTGCGCGCGGTCGGGGTGCAGGTCACGGAGACCTCGACGGCGTCGGACGTGACCTCGTTGGGCTCGCTGACCTGCAGCGCGACCGGCAGCGCAGTGTCGTCCTGGGCCTCGATCTCGTCGGTCACGGTGACCCGTTGCGGGCCGGGACCGCCGAACCGCACGGTCTGCTCAGGTCCCGGCTCACCCGCACGCAGCCACCGGTAGTGCGCGGTTACCGGGCCGGTGTTGGTGAAGATGTCGGCCTGGATCGTCACTGTGGCCGGACACGCGCCGACGAACTCGCGGGGGTCGGCACTCACGTCGATCCTGGTGACCTCGATCGGTTCGTCGGTCTCAGTCGGCTCGCCGGTCGGCGTACTCGACTCGGAGGGCGTCGGCGATAACGACACGGTCGGCAATGACGTGACGGTCGGAGTGCCGGATCCACCGGCGCCCGGATCGCCACTGGCATCACCGCGAGACCCGAACAGCACCACGATCGAGGCGACCAGTGCGGCGACGATGACCGCGATGAGCACCTCGGTGACGCCTCGCCCAGGCCGATCGGCGGAACCCGCGGGTTCCGGGTAGTGCGCGCTGCTCACGAGCCCCCCTTGTCCGTCAGCGCTATCGAACGGTCGGGTTGCCTGGGCCGTCAAGGGCTTGCCGGCCACGGCATGGTTACGAACCGGTCGGACGCCGTCGACAACGGACGCGCCCGACCCGGTGTCGCGTTGCGCGGATCCGCGACCGAATGGCAGAAATCCCTTTACCTACCACGGATCCGTGGCATCTTCTGCGGATCCGTGGCATCTTCACCACGGGTGGCGCTCTTGGAGGTTCATGCCGAGGGAGGACCGATGTCAGCACCGGCAAACCCGTCCCACGTACCGGCGCAGGGCTTAGCCAGACGCCGTGGCCGCCGGCAGTTAGCGACCGTCTCGGCCATCGCGGTCGTGCTTGCCGGGTTATTGCCGGCGATCGCCGCTGGCCCAGCGGCGGGCACGGTTGCAGGCGCGGCCGCACGCGGTGACGGTGCCAGCGCCAAGGACTTACGCACCGAGTGGGGCAACTACGACGCCCGCTCCGACCATGCCGCCAAGCAGCAGCTGGCGACCCGCTCGGCGCAGCTGCGCACCCATCCGGCAGCCGGGGTCAAGGCCTTGCGCAAGCAGCTCGGCACCCAGGGCATCGTCGACATCGACCCGCTGACCAGCACGCCACGGCAGGTCGGCCGGCTCGACGGCTTCCTGACCGGTCCGAGTGCGGCCAGCCCGCGCTCGATCGTGCTGCGCTACATCCGCGCACACCCCGAGGTGTTCGGGCTGTCCGACACCGACTTCAAGCGGCTCACGCTGCGCAAGGACTATGTCGACATCGCCGGAACCCACCACGTCAGCTTCATCCAGACCATCGGTGGGGTGCCGCTGTTCGGCAACGGCATCAAGGCACACGTGACCAAGAACGGTCGCCTGATCAGCGTGCAGGGCTCCCCGGTCGCTGGGCTGCCCACCGCGGCCGCCAAGCCGGGTCTGACCGCGGCCAAGGCACGCCAGCATGCGGTCAGCAACGTCGGCCGGTCGGCTCGGCCCACCTCGGCCAAGGCCGCAACCGGGATGCGCCTGACCACCACGTTCGGCACCGGTGACCGAGCCGAGCCGGTCTACTTCCAGACCGTCAGCGGCCCACGGCTGGCCTGGCAGACCCTGACCGCGCCGACCTCGGACGAGCTGTACCAGCACGTCATCGACGCGGCCACCGGGCGCACGCTGTACCGGCGCAACCTGGTCAACGACGACAGCGGTCTGGTCTGGGACAACTACCCGGGCGCACCACGCGGTGGCCAACAGGTGCGTCGTCCCATCTCCGGCCTGCTGAACAACTCGCCGACCCTGGCCGGCAACGCGGCGCACGTCTCCAGCGACGACAACGCGGCGCACGTCTACAGCGACGTCAACGACGACAACGCAGCGCAGCCGTCCGAGGAGATCACTCCGACCGGCAGCCGACGGTTCGACTACCCGTTCCAGAACTTCAACAGCCTCGGCGCGCCGTGCTCGGCTGCCTTCCCGTGCTCATGGAACCCGGACGTGCCGAACTCGTGGCAGGCCAACCGGGGCCAGAACTCGGTCCAGGTGGCCTACTACCTGGGTAGTTCCACGACTACCTGGCCGCCGCTCCGATCGGCTTCACCCGTGCGGCCGGCAACTTCGAGGCAGTCGACGGTGACGCGATCAACGCCGAAACGTTCGACGGCGCCAATACCGCGGGTGGGCTGCCGGACGGCAACCACGTGGACAACGCGAACATGGCGACGCCGGTGGACGGCATCCCACCGCGGATGCAGATGTTCCTGTTCCACCAGCCACCGCTGGCGTCCGGCGATCCGTTCCTGCCGTCCAACGGTGGGGACCCGGCCGACATCATCTACCACGAGTATCTGCACGGTGTGTCCAACCGGCTTGTCGTCGACGCGCTCGGCAACTCCACCCTCGGCGCGCTGCAGGCCGGCGCGATGGGTGAGGCGTGGGGTGACTGGTACGCATACGACCAGCTGGTCGCCGAGGGCCTCGAGCGCGACACCGCAACGGATGGCGAACTGATCATCGGCAAGTACGTCGAGTTCGGCGGGCAAGGCCTGATCCGGTTCGAGGGCCTGGACTGCCCGGTCGGATCCACCGCACCGGCATGTCCAGGCAGCCCGCTGACCGGCCCGGGCGGGTTCACCTACGGCGACTACGGCAACCTCCTCGGGGTGCCCGAGGTGCACGCCGACGGCGAGATCTGGGCCCAGACGCTGTGGGACCTGCGCAAGCGGGTCGGCCACCGGCTTGCCGTTTCGCTGGTCACCCGGGCGATGGAGCTGTCCCCGAACAACCCGTCGTTCCTCGACATGCGCAACTCGATCCTGCAGGCCGACCAGGTCGTCAACGGTGGCAAAGCGCACCAGAAGCTCTGGTCGGCGTTCGCCGGCCGCGGCATGGGCTACTTTGCCGGCTCGGTCGACGGCGACGACATCAACCCGGCCGAGGACTTCTCGCTACCGCCACTGCCCGGCACGCCAACCGGAGTGATGACCGGCACGGTGACCGACGCGCACACCGGCGTCCCGCTCGAGGGTGCGCTGGTCGGCTTCGGCGGCCACGCCTCCGGGTTCCCCGGCGACCTGGCCGCGCTCACCGATGCGGACGGGCACTACACCATCACCGGGATCGTGGCCGGGACATACCCACGGGTGTTCGGTCGTGGGCCCGGCTACGACACGCTGCCGAAGATCGTCTCGGTGTCGTCCAGCGTTCCCACCACGGTGGACTTCGCGCTGCGACGCGACTGGGCCGGTTCGGCCGGTGGTGGTGATGTGATCGACTTCAACGGTCCGGACTTCAGCTCGTTCGGTTGCGGACCACCGGCGATCATCGACCAGTCGCTCGGGATCGGCTGGAACACCAAGTCCGACTTCGTCGGCGGGGTGGCCACTCCGAAGTTCGTCGTGATCAGGCTGCCGGTTCCGGTGAACGTCAGCGAGATTGCGGTCGACCCGACGGCGAACTGCGGCGACGGCGGTAGCGCGTCCACCGGCGACTTCCTGCTGGAGACGTCGACCGACGGCGTCACCTACCAGACCGCGGCCACCGGCACCTTCGGGGTGGCCAACCGCGGTCATCTGAACAGCATCCCGCTCAACCCGGGCACCACCGACAACGTGCAGTGCGTCCGGTGGACCGAGCTCTCGCCGCAGATCCCCGGCGGCTTCCCGAGCTGCCCCGGCTTTGCCGGATGCACGCTCATGGATACCACTGAGCTGGAGGTGTACGGGCTGGCTGCCGAATAGGGGGCGGGCCTCGACGAGGCACGCCCCGGATCCACTCCTCGGGTCAGGCGGTGCGCGGTGATCTGGTTAGCCCCCTTGGTCACCGCACACCGCCGGGGGATCTGGATCGACGCGATCCGGTCCGGTGTTGCGGTCGGCTCACCGGGCCGGATCGTTGTTGCCGGTGGGCGCGACGTAGGCGCGGATCCGCGCCAGCATGTCCTGGAACTCGGCCAGTTGCCCGCCAAGCTCCCGGTCCAACCTGGCCTCGAGGTCTTCCACCAGCGGGATCACCTGGGCCAGGTAGCTGCGGCCGCTCTCGGTGACCTCGAGCACGAACGAGCGACCGTCGGTGGCGCTACGGGTCCGAGCCACGTAACGGCCGGCGACCAGGACCGCGGTCCGGTCCCGCAACGTGCTGGCGGCCAGCCCGGTGCGGCGTTCCAGCTCGGACGGGGTGACCGGGCCGAACTGCTCGATCAGCCGGAGCAACCCGGTCTGGGTCACCGAGATGCCCCGGCGTTCCAGCTCGCGATCAACGGCGGCGCTGACGAACGAGTTGGTGATGGCCAGTTCGGTACAGGCGCCGAGCTCGGGCTCGATCGGACGACGCGGCATGGCTGAATGGTACGGATGCAGGCCGGATCCGACACGGGCCAGTGGCGTCCTGGCCCGGCCGCCCGCCCCGGCTGTGGTAGTCCTGTGCGCATGCCCGGAGCTGGACCGTTGTGGCGCTGCCCGCGCTGCGGCCGGACCTTCGCCAGCCGCGACCAGACCCACACCTGCGCGGTGCTGGGCGAGCTCGACCGGCACTTCACCCGGTCCGAGCCGGTGGTCAGGGAGATCTTCGATCGGATCGTGGCGGCCGTCGAGCGGCTCGGCCCGGTCGAGGTGCTGGCCGAGAAGACCCGGATCGCGCTCCACGTCCGGATGAGCTTCGCCGCGTTCGTGCCGCGCCGGCGCTGGCTGGACGGGCACGTCGTGCTGGCCGAGCGGTTGGACAGCCCGCGGTTCACCCGGATCGAGACCTACTCGGCGCGCAACATCCTGCACGCCTTCCGGCTCAGCCGGTCAGACGAGGTCGATGCCGAGGTGCTCGACTGGCTCGCCAGGTCCTACCAGGTCGGGCAGCAACGGCATCTGGGCCAGACATGAGCAGGGGCGGCGGCACCGGAAGAGCTGCCAGTCCATGATCGCCGCTTTCATGATTCCCCTGCGACATTTCCGCAGGTGGGCTCTGAAAGGGATCATGGAAACGGCGATCATGGTACGGCGAGGCGGCGTGGTGCGCCGAGGAGGACGCGATGTCCCAGGCACCTCGACTGCTAGCGATGCTCGGGGTTCTCGAAGTCGAACCGGCAACCGGCGTCCCACTCGGAGCGCTGGTTGCCGTGCGCGGGCACCCCACCGGCCTGCTTGAGCATCCAGCCCAGATGCATCAGGTTCCAGGTCATGAACGTGGTGTTGCGATTGGTGAAGTCGTTGTCCGGCCCACCCGAGCCCTCGTCCAGGTAGGACGGGCCGGGTCCGGCCTCGCCAATCCAGCCGGCGTCGGCCTGCGGCGGGATCGTGTAACCCAGGTGCTGCAGGCTGTACAGGACGTTCATCGCACAGTGCTTGATGCCGTCCTCGTTACCCGTGATCAGGCAGCCGCCGACCCGGCCGTAGTAGGCGTACTGTCCGGCCTCGTTGAGCAGCGACGAGCACGCGTAGAGCCGCTCGATCACCCGCTTCATGACCGAGCTGTTGTCGCCCAGCCAGATCGGTCCGCACAACACCAGGATGTCGGCGGCGAGCACCCGCTGGTAGAGCTGCGGCCACTCGTCGGTGGCCGCGCCGTGCTCGGTCATGTCCGGCCAGACGCCGGTGGCAATGTCGTGGTCGACGGCCCGGATCAGTTCCGTGGTCACACCGTGGCGGTCCATGATGGCCCGGCTGCGATCGATCAGGCCCTGGGTGTGACTGCGTTCCGGTGCGGGCTTGAGCGTGCAATTGACATAGAGCGCCCGCATCCCGTCGAACCGCAGATCTGTCGCCATCGTGACGCCCTCCCACTCGGCCGGCCGCTACCTGACGCAGGTATAGCAGGGTGCGGGGCATGATGTGGGCAGCGCAAAGGAGGCGGGATGGGGATTGTGACCCGAGGGTTCACCGGGCGCGGCCGGGCGGATCCGCAGCTCCCGCCCGGGCAGTACCTGGTGGAGGACTTCCCTGTGCTGTCCGCCGGGCCAACCCCGCGGATCGACCTGGACCACTGGGAGCTCACCGTGGTCACCGAGGCGGGCGCGCGGCACACCTGGACCTGGGCGCAGCTGCAGGCGCTGCCCAGCGAGACGATCACGGTCGACCTGCACTGCGTCACCAAGTGGTCCAAACTCGGCACCCGGTGGCATGGCGTGTCCATCAACACCCTGCTCGCCGACGTCGAAACCGCGGCCGACTACGCGCTGATGCACTCCTACGGCGGCTACACCACCAACCTGCCGCTGGACGACCTGCTCGACGGGCAAGCCTGGATCGCCTACCGCTACGACGACGAGCCGCTCGAACCCGAACACGGCGGGCCGGCCCGGCTGCTGGTGCCGCACCTGTATCTGTGGAAGAGCGCCAAGTGGGTCCGCGGGATCGAGTTGCGCAACGACGACGAGCCAGGGTTCTGGGAGAGCCTGGGCTACCACAACTACGGTGACCCATGGCGCGAGCAGCGGTACTGGGGCGACTGACCTGGCGGGTGGCCACCGTCACGGCGATCAATGCCGAGACCGCCACCGCCAGCACGCTGTCACTCGACGTGCCCGGCTGGCTCGGGCACGTGGCCGGGCAACACCTGGACGTGCGGCTGACCGCGGAGAACGGTTACACCGCGCAGCGCAGCTACTCGATCGCCTCCGCCTCCGAGCCGGACCGGATCGAGCTCACCGTCCAGTGGGTGGCCAACGGCGAGGTGTCGCCCTACCTGGTCGAGTCGGCCCGGCCGGGCGACCGGTTCGAGGTGCGCGGCCCGATCGGCGGCTACTTCACCTGGCACCCGGATGATCCCGGCCCGGCGCTGCTGGTCGCCGGCGGGTCCGGGATCGTGCCGTTGATGTCGATGCTGCGGACCCGCGCCGCGGCCGGCAGCCAGGCCCCGTTCCGGCTCATCTTTTCGGTCCGTAGCCCGGCCGAGCTGATCTATGCGGGCGAGCTGCGCCGACGCGCCCACGAAGACCGCGGGCTCGAGGTCGGCTATGTCTACACCCGCCGCACCCCGGACGGCTGGCCGCAGCCGCCGGGCCGGCTCAACGCGGCTACGTTGGCCGCCGTCGGGTGGCCGGCCGATACGGACCCGCGGACTTTCGTGTGCGGCCCCACCGGTTTCGTCGAGACGGTGGCCGAGCTCCTGGTGGATCAGGGCCACGCCGCCACCCGGATCAAGACCGAACGGTTCGGACCCACCGGAGGTGGCCGATGAGCCAGAGCTGGATCGACGGCAACATGCTGGCCGGCGGGCTGAGTGAGATCTTTGCGGTCGACCTGACCGTCGCCCGAGCCCGGTGCGAAGGCTGCGGCCGGGTCGGCGCGGTGGCCGAGGCGCGGGTCTACTCGGACGCTCCCGGATCGGTCGCCCGGTGCCCGGGCTGTGACACCGTGCTGATCCGGCTGGTCCGCACCACCGACCGGGCCTACCTGGATCTGCGTGGCCTGAGCTACCTCGAGCTCGGCCTGGACGGTTAGGCGGCCGCGGCCCAGCCGCGGTCCTCGCCGCCGGAGTACATCGCGCGGGCGGTATGCAGGTGCTCGATCAGCTCGTCCCCGACCGCCGTCCAGGTGCGGCCGGCGACCGAGTCCCGCGCTGCCGTGGCCAGGCCGCGCCGCAACGGCTCGTCGGCGACCAGCTCTTGCACGGCGGCGACCAGGCTGACCGCATCGTGCGGCGGGACGAGCACTCCGGTCCGACCGGGAACGACCAGGTCACGTGGGCCGCCCCGATCCGGTGCGACCACCGGAACCCCGCTGGCCAGGGCTTCCTGGATCGTCTGGCAGAACGTCTCGAACGCACCGGTGTGCACGAACAGGTCAAGACCGGCGAACGCGATTGCGAGTTCGAGGCCGTCCAGTTCGCCGAGGAACGTGGCAGCCGGGAGCAATCGCTCCAGCCGGGTGCGGTCCGGCCCGGCGCCAATCAGCACCAGCCGGACTCCGGGCAACCGTTCGACCGGTTCGAGCAAGGCCAAGTGCTTCTCCGGAGCCAGCCGGCCCACGTATCCGACGATGAGCTCGCCGTTGGGGGCGATCCGGCGGCGCCATCCGTCATCCCGGCGGCCCGGGTGGAAGCGTTCGGCGTCGACGCCTCGGCCCCACCGCTGGACCCGCTGCACGCCGTGCAGCACCAGGTCGTCGACCGCGGCAGTCGAGGGCGCCAGGGTCAGGTCGGCCAGGTTGTGCAGATGCCGGATCCACCGCCAAGCGGCGGACCTGGCGAATCCGAGCCGGTAGCCGGCCGCGAACCGGGCCACATCGGTCTGGTACACCGCGACCGTCGGCAGATCGAGGCTGCGCGCCACCGACAGTCCGAACGCGCCGAGCGCGAACGGGCTCGCCAGCTGCACGACGTCCGGCTCGAACCTGGCCAGGGCCTGAGTGATCCTGACGCTGGGTAGACCGATCCGGAAGGCCGGATAGCCGGGCATCGGCACCGAGGCAACCCGCACGACCTGGTAGTCGAAACCGGCGTGGATCTGCCGGTCCGGCGCGGCAGCCGCACCGGCCGGCCGCGGCGCCACCACTAGCGGCTGATGGCCACGCCGCACCAGGTGCTCGGCGGTTCGGACGACGGAGTGCGCCACGCCGTTGAGGTCGGGTGCGAAAGACTCGGTGATGATCGCCACGCGCATACTCGCAGCGTGCCCGGCGTCTCTACCAGGCCCGTTGACTTTGACATTGCGGCCAGGGAAACCTTGGTCGACGCATCAGTGCGGCGATCTCTGCGCGGGTAAGTGAGGGAAATGAGGACCACCGAGACGGAACGCAAGTACGACCTGCCGGTGGCATTCAACCTGCCCACTCACGCCGACTTCGGCGGATACCGGCTGGACGGGCCGGTCGTGCACCGGCTGTCCGCGACGTACTACGACACCCCGTCCCTGACGCTGGCCAGGCACGGAGTCACGCTGCGCCGGCGGACCGGGGGGACCGACGCCGGTTGGCATCTCAAGCGGCCGGCCGGGCCGTGGAGTCGGACCGAGATCCACGCGCCGCTGCGACCAGGCCGGATCGTGGTGCCGGCCGCGTTCGACCCCGAGCTGGCCGCGCTGCGCCGGGGCCAGGAGCTCGAGCCGGTGGCGAAGCTGACCACGCGGCGGACCGAATGGGCGGTCGTCGGTGCGGACGGTGACCCGCTCGCGCTGATCGCCGACGACCGGGTCACCGTGCACCGCCCCGACCGGGTAGGCGTCGCGGCACGCTGGCGTGAGCTCGAGGTGGAGCTCGCCGATGGGGCGGAAACCGTGCTCGCCGAGCTCGATGCCGTGCTGGTCGCACACGGCGCCCGACCGGCCTCGGCGGCCGCGAAGCTGACCCGCGCGATCGCCGACCGGCTACCCGCGCAGCCGAAGGAGTCCCGTTCCTGGCGGCTGGTGGCCGACTATGCCCGGCAGTACCGCAATGCGATGGTCGAACTCGACCCGGCGGTGCGCCGGGACGAGCCGGACGCGGTCCATCAGATGCGAGTAGCGGCCCGGCGGTTGCGCAGCCTACTGCGCACGTTCCGGCCACTGCTGGACACCGACCGGTCCGAACCGCTGCGCGCCGAGCTGCGCTGGGTGGCGGCCGAGCTCGGCCAGGCCAGGGACACCGAGGTGGTCGCCGAGCGGCTCACCGCCGGGCTGGACGAGCAGCCGCCCGAGCTGGTCGTCGGTCCGGTCAGGGAACGGCTGGCCCGGCGGTTCGACACCCAGCTGGCCGGAGCCCGAGACACCGCACTCGCGTGCCTGGACAGCGATCGCTTCTTCGCCGTGCTCGACGAGCTGGATGAGCTCATCGACTCCGCTCCGGTGCGCAAGCCGGTGATGAGCGACGTCCGGGCCGAGGTCAGGCGCGCGATCCGGCGGACCGACCGGGAGCTGACCGAGGCATCCACCGCCAACGGGGTCCAGACCGGCGCCGACGTCGACGTGCTCCGGCACGAGGCCCGCAAGTCGGCCAAGCGGGCCCGATACGCGGTCGAGGTGCTGGCACCGGTCTCCGGCAAGCCGGCCCGCCGCCTGGTCGATGACCTCAAGCGGATCCAGGACGTGCTCGGCACC
>JAKEEW010000325.1 GCA_022616375.1 Sporichthyaceae bacterium | reverse complement strand
TCGCCGTTCGGGTCGGGCGGGTTGACCCGGAAACCGAACGTGTCGAAGTTGTCCTGGTTGCTCAGCCCCTCGAAGTTGGCGATCGTGCCGGGGATGGCCTGAACGCCTGCCCCGGGAGCGGACTGGACCGCACCATCGCCGGTGAAGCCCGCGGAACCGCGATCGGCCACGGCCGGACTGCGGTCGAAGTTCACCCGGTCGACGCGTGCCGCGCCGGGCGTCGCGGTTCTGGCCAGCTCCCGCAGCGGCTTCGAGACGTCGAACGCCGCCGCGTTGGTGAACGTGGGAGTCAGATCGAGTCGATCCGGCTGCGGAGCAGCGCTGGACTGGACTGCGATGACGGGGGTCAGTAGCACCGCCGATAACGCGGCCGGTACTAACAGACGTGACCTACGCGTTTTCTGCCTTGGAGTTGCGCTCATCGGCGACCCTCCTGCTGGACTGTAGGACTCGTTCACGCTACGACCGACTACTACTCCTGGCAATCGCACCAGCACCATTAGTAATGAGCGGTTGCCACGGTCACCACCTACGGACCTGGCTCACGGCCGGCGAAGCTAGACCGGCACCGGAACCGCCTCGGGATCCGGGACAGCAGCAGGCTCGCGCACCGGTTCGGGCTCGGCCGTCCGCCTGCTGATCCGCGCAATCAGCAGCGCGGCGACCACCAGTACGGCGGCCTCGATCCCGACCACGATCCGGTAGTCGAAGCTCGCGATCAGAGCCGCTCCGAGCCCGATCGAGAGGGTCTGCGGGCCGGTGGTGGCGACCTCGAAGGCGGCGAACACCCGGCCCTGCAGGTGCCCAGGGGCCAGCCGTTGCAGCAGCGTGAGCAGCGCGATGACCAACCACGGCAGTCCGATGCCGATCAGCACCTTGCCGCCGAGCACGACCCCCAGCACTGCGGTAGTCATGCACGCGTGTCCGAGCGCCATCAGCGCCAAGCCGGCGGCGGCGACCTTGACCTCGCCGAGCCGGCGAACGGTGGCAGCGGCGACCAGCCCGCTGAGGATCGCGCCGACGCCCTGCGCGAGCTGCATGACACCGATGAACTCGGCGGACCGGTGCAGACCGTCGCCGACGATCGCGAAGCCGGTGGACTCGCCGAAGCCGATCACGAGCATGGCGACCGCTGAGCCGATCGTGATCTGGCGGAGCACTCGGTCGTCGCGGACGAACCTGAAGCCGGCGGACAGCTCACGCCCGAGCTGGCGGAGCTGCGACTGACCGGTCGTGGCCGCGCGAGCCGGCGCCGGCTCGGTCCGGGGCAGCGCGGCGATGAAGCCGGCGGCGACCAGGAACGTGACCACGTCGAGCGCCACGACCGCATGACCACCAAGGGCGGCGAACAGTCCGGCGCCGAGCAGCGGGGCCAGCACACGCAGGCTCTCCTGCACGGTGCGCAGCGCGGCGTTCGCGCTGACCAGCAGCTCGCTGGGAAGCAGCGTGGACATCAGCGCCGACTGGGCCGGCGCAATGAGGATGTTCAGGGTGCCGTAGAGCACCATGACCAGGTAGATGATCCACACGTCACCGCCGTCGTGGACCAGCAGCAGCGGGGTGAGCATGGCCGCCCCGGCAAGGTTGGCCGCGAGCAGCAGGGTGCGCCTGCGGACCCGGTCGACCAGCAGTCCGGCCAACGGCGCCAGCAACGAGGGCGCGGTAAAGCACAGGAAGCTCAGCCCGGCCGCGGCGTTACTGCCGGTGAGCGTCTTCACCCAGATCCCGCACGCGATCCACATCGAGCTGTCGCCGAGCAGGGAGATTGCCTGACCGGTCAGGTAGCGCCGGGCCGGGCGGTAGGACAGTAAGCCGCGCGTGCGCATGATGCTCCGTTCTAGGCAGTGGGGAAGGCGGTGAACAGCACCTCGACCGCGCGGGCGCCCTCGGGACGCGACTGCGGGTTCTGGGTGCGCGATGCCCAGCGGTCCAGGAATGTCTCGGTGAGCTCCTGGTAGGCCGCACTGAGCTCGGCGAGCTCGGTCGCGGTCAGGTGCAGGATTGACGAGCTGAAGTCCGCGGCGGTCTGCCACTCGGCCGGATAGGTCGACACCGTGTCGACGAACCGCCGGAGCCTGGTCAAATGCCGATCCAGCAGCACGTGGTCGAGCAGCTGAGCCGCCTGCATGAACTCGGGGTCGTCCGGCTGGGCCGGGGCGGTCCACCCGGTGTGGATCCGCCGCCACGGTCGGGCCCGCCCCTTGCCCCCGCCGGTCTCCTCGACGAACCCGTACCGGCTGAGCTGGCGCAGGTGGAACGAGCAGGTGGTCGGCGACTCGCCGATGATCTCTCCAGCCTGGGTTGCGGTCAGCGGCCCCTCGCGGAGCGCCTCGAGCAGAGCGATCCGGACCGGATGGGCCAGGGCCCGGAGGGCCTTGGGATCGGTCAGCGTGAGCTGGCTACGAGCCTGGCTGTGCGTGCTGTCGTCGCTCATGTCGTCGAGAGTAGTCTCTCGAGAGAGAATTGTCGGGAGACTACTCTCGATAGGTAGCTCTCGACCCTCCCTTGCTCAAGCGGAGGGCGCACGGGCCGGGGCTCGGCGGCATGCGGGTTTCAGCCTCTACGGGTATCCCCGACAGACGTCGGGAATCCACGACGGACTACGGCAATAGGCGCCGGCCGCCACCGCAGGATCGGGTGGCGGCCGGCGCCCCAGCCGGCAACTCGGCCGGCGGTGCCCGGGTTGACTACCAGGTCTGGAACGTGGATCCGTTGGGGATGGTCTGCCCAATGTTGCAGGTGCCTTCGGACGTGCCGTTGCCGATGACGTCGTTGCCGCGGAGCTCGGGGTCACCCAACGGATAGTGGCACCACACGAGTAGGTACCACCGCTGCGTTGGCGGCCGGTCGGTGCAGGTCATCGCCTGCTGGTTGGGCGCATTCTTGCTCAGCGTGCAGTCGCCCGGGATCCGAGAGCCGTCCAGGA
>JAKEEW010000324.1 GCA_022616375.1 Sporichthyaceae bacterium | reverse complement strand
TCCCAACGGCGGACCGAACCGGATCGCCACGGGCCCGGACGGCAACCTGTGGTTCACCGAGATCGCCGATCCCGGGCGCATCGGGCGCATCACGCCCACCGGCACGATCACCGAATTCACGACCGGCCTGACTCCCAACGGCGGACCGAACCGGATCGCCACGGGCCCGGACGGCAACCTGTGGTTCACCGAGTTCGCTGATCCCGGGCGGATCGGGCGCATCACGCCCACCGGCACCATTACCGAGTTCACGACCGGCCTCACTCCCGATAGCGGACCGCTGGGGATCGCCACGGGTTGTGACGGCAACTTGTGGTTCGCCGCGAGCGCCGATCCGGGGCGGATCGGGCGCATCACTCCGACCGGCACGATCACCGAGTTCACGACCGGCCTGACTCCGAACAGCGCGCCGGTCGGGATCGCCGCGGGCCCGGACGGCAACCTGTGGTTCACGGAGAACGCCACTCCAGGGCGGATCGCCAAGATCGGCGCGGGATGCTTTCCCGCGGCCGCCCCAGCCCGAGCTGCGGTCGCAGTGACGGCGGCGCCCCGCTTCACCGGCTGACGTCGGCGCAGGCCAGGCCTATCTCTTCGGCCTCCCGGTCAACCCATCCTCACCACCGCCGGTGTGCCATAGCGCTCGGCGACCATCTCTTTCAGCCGCCGCGGAAACGATTCGTGTGCGGCGCGGTGCGCCGGTGCCAGACCGCGCTGGGCATTGGCGTCCCCGGCGAAGGCCGCAATGCAGCGTTCGGGCTCGACGTTGGCAAGCGAGAGGATCGCGCCCGCGCAACCCAACGGCCCGGCGTATGAGAGCAGCGCCGACGATCCCGTATAGACCGGTCGATCCCACACGTCGACCTCGTGCAGCAGCCGGGCGGCGTCGCCGCTCGAATCCTTGACGCCTTCGACCGGCAGCTCCATCAGCACTTCGACCGCGATCCCTGGTGCCGACACCGCGGGGTAGTGATACGCGAGCACCGGGGTACCGCCAGCGGCGTCGGCCACCGCTTCGTAGTAGCCCGAGAGGTCGAGCGATCCCGGCAGCGACAGTGTGAGCACGGCGTCGGCGCCATGGCCGACTGCCGCCGCGGTCAGCTCACCCGCCTGCCGGCGGGACGGCGCGCCCGTCCCGGCCAGCACCGGCACCTCGGCCGGCACCGCGGCGCGAACCGCTTCGAGCAACTTGATGCGCTCGTCGGCGCTGAGGCTCGCCGCCTCGCCGGTGGTCCCGGCCACGACCACACCCCGGATCCCAGCCTCCACGAGCTTGGAGGCCAGTGATGCGGTCGCAGGCGCGTCGAGCTCGCCGTCGTCGTCGAACAACGTCACGAGCGCCACGACTACTCCCGTGAACACGGTCATATCTCGGGAACCTAGCCCTCGGTCGCGGCCGTCCAAGTCGGTGACCGCGAAGAAGGAGCAGGACATGGCCAAGCACTT
>JAKEEW010000323.1 GCA_022616375.1 Sporichthyaceae bacterium | reverse complement strand
TCGATACCCATCTCCGGGCGACCGACCGGGTGCGCGCTCTGGCCGATACCCAGGCCGCCGGGGCGCGAGCCAGTGCCGCGATTCTCGCCGCCATGCCCGCGGCGGGGGTCGGACTCGGCGCGGCGGTCGGCGTCGACCCGGTAGGGGTGCTGCTCCACACCACACCCGGCGGCGTGGCGCTCTGCTCGGCCGTCGCGCTACAACTCGGTGGCCTCGCATGGACCGCCCGGTTGACCCGGGTCGAGCTAGCGACATGATCACCGAGCCGGCCGTTTTAGCGCCGCGACCCCGCCGAGCGGCTGCGGTCACAGGCTGGTGCGCCGCATCGGGATTACCAGGTGCAGCGTCCGGTCTGGTACTCGTGGGATCTCCGGGAGGCGCCGCCATCGGCCTGGCGATCGGAGTCCTGTGTGGATGGTGGCTCGCCCAACAGCCAACGGCGGCAGACCGCGCGGTTCGGCGTCAGTTCGACACAGACCTGCCCTTGGCCGTCGAACTCGTGGCGGCAGCTCTGCGCGCCGGGGCCGCACCCGAGGCGGCGGCTCGCGTCGTGGCCGAGGCGATGGGCGGGTCGGTGGGACTTCGGTTCGGCCGCGTCGAGCAAGCGCTGCGGCTCGGTGCACCATCCGCAGAGGCGTGGAGCTACCTCGGTGATGACGACGGCCCGACCCGGATCGCCCGAGCTGCGCAACGAACTGACCACAGTGGAGCTGCCCTGGCCGGCACCTTGGCCCGGGTCGCCGACGACCTCCGAGCGGACCGCGCCCAGGCAACCGAGGCGGCGGCGCGTCGGGCCGCCGTGCTCGTCGTGCTGCCACTCGGACTCTGTTTCCTGCCAGCCTTCATGCTCGCCGGCCTGGTGCCGGTGATCGTCGCCGTCTTCGACGGCGTGTTGGGCGCTTCACCGTAGGAGGGAATGCAGGTGCGCAAACACTTGATGAGACGCTGGTCCACAGCCATACGGCGGGGCGACGCCGGCATGAACACGGTCGAGTACGCCGTGGGCACCCTCGCCGCCGTTGCGTTCGCCGGCGTGCTGTTCAAGGTCGTGACTTCGGAACC
>JAKEEW010000322.1 GCA_022616375.1 Sporichthyaceae bacterium | reverse complement strand
GGTGTCCGCGCATGCGGGCGAGGACGGGTTGTGGTTCACGACCCATTGTTCGGATTGGTCGGCGATTGGCGTGTTCCGGCTGGCCAACCCTGATCCGTTCCTGTGGGTGCCTACGGCTGGCCCGGTCCCACCGGTAGCCGGTGTAGTGCTCACTCCTGAGCAGCTGGCGCAGTACGCCCGGGATTCGATCGTGTTGCCGGACACGGTGGTGGAGCTGAACCCGGCAGCGCGGTCGACGGTGAACTTGGACACCTGGGTGTGGTTGGACCGGTCGGTGTTCCGCCCGGTTCGGGTCCGCGCGCAGGCAGGTCCGCTGATCGTGGATGCGGTCGCGACGCCGAGCAAACTGCTGCTGCCGCGGTTCCTGCCGGCCGAGCTGACCCCGACCAGCGGCGTGTGCACTGAGTTGTATCGGGTGTACCGGCGGGGTCAGGAACCGAGCTGTGCGATCACGTTCCTGCGCTCGTCGGCGCGGGAACCAGCTCTTCGCTACGTGGCGGATTTCACCCTGATCTGGACGGTCACCTGGACCTCCAACTGGGGCGTGTCCGGGACGCTGCCGGACGGGCAGTTCAGCGACGCCATCCAGATCGCCGTGCAGGAAGTACAAACCATCGTCACCGGCGGCAACTAGCCCGACCACCACCAAGGACGGAAGGACAGTCGTGGCAACCACCACCCGCAGCAGCGCCGCCCCGGCGGCGGTCGGTCCCGCACGGCTCAGCGTGGCCCGCCGCGAGCGTCACCCGGCCGCTGTCGCCTTCGGTGTGCTGCTGGTCCTGGTCGGGGCCATGATCGGTGTGCTGGTGTGGCAGCAGACCGGGGACCGGCTCAGCGTCATCCAGGTCATTAACCGGGTGCCGGCCGGGCAGCAGATCACGGTCGAGGACGTCCGCGCGGTCACGGTGTCGCCGAACAACGACATCGCCTACGTGCCGTGGACCCAACGCGACCAGCTCGGCGGCTACTACACGCTGACCGCGCTGCTGCCCGGCACGGTGCTCACCGGCGGCATGCTCACCACCGACGCACCGCCCAGCGACGGGCAGGTCGTCATCGGGCTGGCCCTATCGGCCGGGCAGTACCCGCCGAACCTTCAGGTCGGGGATCGGGTCAACGCGCTCAGAGCCCCGCGCAGCGGCGACCCGGCCGGGCTTCAGGGGCTCGCCGCCGGCGCGGTCATCGACTCGATCGCGGCCACCGCTGACGAGGACGGTCTGGCC
>JAKEEW010000321.1 GCA_022616375.1 Sporichthyaceae bacterium | reverse complement strand
CTGCGCGGTCCGCGTCGGCCTGCTCGCCTTCCTCCTGCTTGGCAGCCGCCGGCGCAGGCGGCTTCGGTTTCGGCGGCGCGGCGGATGGACGCCATCCTGCGCCAGTGCGGGCTGGCGTCGGGCCCGTCGTACTTCGCGGTGGGCGGCCGGGTCAGCGACGAGCAGGTGCGCAGCGTCGGGATGACCGAGGATCTGGTCCACATGAAGGGCCCAGCCGAGATGATCAGAGACGACCTGGCCGGGCTGCTGCCCGAGTTCATGGTGCCCAACCGGGTCGTGGTGCTGGACAAGCTGCCGCTCACGGCCAACGGCAAGGTCGACCTGCAGGCGCTCGACGCCACCGCGGTGCCCGCCGGCCGGCCGTTTGTCGCGCCGCGTACCCGCACCGAGCAGCGACTGGCCGAGCTCTGGTGCGGGCAGCTCAAGCTGGACCAGGCCTCGGGCAGTGACGTCTCGGGCAGTGACGTCTCGGGCTGTGACGTCTCGGTTCGGGACGACTTCTTCGAGTGCGGCGGCAACTCCCTGATCGCGGTGGGGCTGGTCAACCGGATCAACCGCGAGCTCGGGTGCGCCCTGCCGGTGCAGGTGCTGTTTGAGGCGCCCACGATCGAGCAGCTCGCGCTGCGGGTGGCGCGTGATGACCGGCGGGCCAGCTCACGCCTGGTTCGCCTGCACGCCGGCGGCTCGGGCAGCCCGGTGTTCTGCTGGCCGGGCCTGGGTGGCTATCCCATGAACCTGAGGCTGCTCGCCGTCGAGGTCGGCCTCGACCGGCCGTTCTACGGGGTGCAGGCCCAGGGCATCAACCCGGGCGAGACGCCCTACTCCACCGTCGAGCAGATGGCCGCGGCGGACGTCCAGCAGATCAGGCGGTGCCAACCGGTCGGCCCGTACGCGCTGTGGGGTTACTCCTTCGGTGCCCGGGTGGCCTTCGAGACGGCATACCAGCTGGAGCGCTCGGGTCAGGTGGTGGAGCACCTGTTCCTCATCGCACCGGGGTCGCCGATGCTGCGCGTGGCCCGCCGGCCGGCCGCCGCCGGCGGGTCGAGCTACCGCGACCCGGCCTATGTCACGATCCTGTTCTCGGTCTTTGCCCGGCAGGTCACCGGCCCGGCGCTGGCCCAGTGCCTGCGGACGACCCGGGACGAGGAGAGCTTCGTGGCGTTTGTCAGCCAGGAGCTCACCAACCTCGATGCGGACCTGATCCGGCGCATTGTGTCGGTCGTCGACCAGACCTACCGGTTCCGGTACGCGCGGTGGGAGCTGGCCCGGCGGCGCATCGACGCACCG
>JAKEEW010000320.1 GCA_022616375.1 Sporichthyaceae bacterium | reverse complement strand
GGGATGCGCGGGTCCGCGCTTCGCCGGCGGGTCGCCGGGCTGCTTGACCGCTTCGACCTGGCCGGCGCGGCCGATCGCCCGGTGCGCGGCTACTCCGGCGGCATGCAGCGCCGGCTCGATGTCGCGCTCGGCCTGGTCAACCGCCCTGACGTGCTGTTCCTTGACGAGCCGACCACCGGGCTCGACCCGCAGGCCCGTGCGGCCATGTGGGAGGAGATCGGGCGGCTGGCCGGCGAGGAGTCGATGGCGATCCTGCTGACCACCCACTATCTGGACGAGGCCGATCGGCTGGCCGACCGGCTTGCCATCGTCGACCACGGGCGAGTCGTGGTCGAGGGCAGCCCGGACCAGCTCAAGGGTGAGCTGCGCGGCGATGCGGTGCACATCGAGCTGCACGCGGTGCCGAGCGAGCAGCTGGTCCGCCAGGCGCTGGGCACGCTGCCCGGGGTGCGCGACATCTCGGTCGACGCCCGCCGGCTCAGTGCCCGGGCCGACGACGGTGCCGCCACGGTGCCGGGCGCGCTGGCCGCGCTCGACCAGGCCGGCGTGCCGGTGGCTGCGGTCACCGTGGCCCGGCCGTCGCTGGACGACGTGTACCTGCGCTACGCCGGGCGCCACTTCGCCGAGGCCGAGGCCGCCGCCGCAACCACTACCCACGATTCGACATCCGCCGGAGGCAACCGATGAGCACCCTGATCACCCAGACCTGGTGGATGACCCACCGCCGGCTGCAGACCTTCATCCGGCAGCCCGCATTTCTGATCATCACACTGATCCAGCCGGTGATCTGGCTGTTCCTGTTCGGCAGCCTGTTCAAGCGGATCGTCGAGCTGCCCGGGTTCGGCGCCGGGTCGTACCTGGACTACCTGGTGCCGGGCGTCGTGGTGATGAACGCGGTGGCCGCGAACATGTGGGCCGGCATGGGCGCGCTCGAGGAGATCGAGCGCGGCACGCTCAACCGGTTCCTGATCACGCCGATCCGGCGCAGCGCAATCATGAACGCAGCCGTGGTCGAGCAGGCAGTCAGCACCACGATCCAGTCAGTGATCATCGTGCTGCTGGGCTGGCTGGCCGGGGCGCACTACCCCGGCGGGGTGGCCGGGGTGGCCGTCCTGATCGTCGCGTCGATCCTGCTCGGCACGGTGTTCGGCGCACTGTCCAACACGGTCGGCATGGTGGTGCGGCAGCGCGAGACCATCATCGCGCTGAACATCTTCCTGCTGCTGCCGCTGACGTTCCTGTCGACGGCGTTCATGGCCAAGAGTCTGATGCCGGGCTGGATGCAGGGCATCGCCGCGGTCAACCCGCTCAACTGGTCGCTGGACGCGGCCCGTGCGGCGCTGACGGACAGCGCCGACTGGGCCACGGTGGCCACCCACGGCGGTCTACTGGTGGCACTGGCGGTGCTGATGGTGTGGCTGTCCACCAACACCTTCCGCACCTACCAGAAGTCGGTCTGACCGCCGCATGCCGGCGATCGAGGGCCGGGCCAGGCGCATCGCCGCGGGCCTGGCCCTCCCTAGCTAGGTACATTCGAACTCAGGCACCTCTCGGCGCAGTGGAGGTCGGCGTGATCGCGTTAGTCATGGTGCTCGGCGTGCTGCTATTCGTGGCCGGCCTGGTCGGCTTCGCATCCAGCGCTCGAGTCGTCCGTCAGTTCGAGCGCGGGGTGGTGTTCCGGCTCGGCCGGGTGCAGCACCCGCCCCGCCCGCCCGGGCTAACCATGATCGTGCCGATCGTGGACCGGATGCGGAAGGTGAACGTGCAGATCGTCACGTTGCCGGTGCCCGCCCAGGAGGGCATCACCAGAGACAACGTGACCGTGCGGGTGGACGCGGTCGTGTACTTCCGGGTCTCCGACCCGATCCGAGCGACCGTAGAGGTGCAGGACTACCAGTTCGCGGTATCCCAGGTGGCCCAGACCTCGCTGCGCTCGATCATCGGCAAGAGCGAGCTTGACGACCTGCTGTCCAACCGGGAGCAGCTCAACCAGGGGCTGGCTCTGACGATCGACAGCCCGGCGGTCAGCTGGGGAATCGAGATCGACCGGGTCGAGATCAAAGATGTCGCCCTGCCGGAGTCGATGAAACGGTCCATGTCCAGGCAAGCCGAGGCTGAGCGGGAACGCCGGTCGCGCATCATCACCGCGGACGGCGAGTTCCAGGCTTCGCAACAGCTGGCATCCGCGGCCAAGGTGATGGCGGAATCCCCGGCGGCGCTCCAACTGCGCTTGCTGCAGACCATCGTCGAGGTGGCCGCGGAGAAGAACTCCACCTTGGTGCTACCGTTCCCGGTGGAGCTGTTGCGGTTCCTCGAGCAGGCCACCGGGCGCCAGCTGCCGCACCCGGCAACCGATTCGAGCAACCGGTTAGACCGGGATTCTGACCACACGCTTGACGACCCGCATAGTGAGCTGTGACGACGTCCGAGCTATCCAACTGCTGCACCGCACCCGAAGGAGCCAGCCATGCGGATCAGTCTGGTCGGCCTTTTTGTCGACGACCAGGAGAAGGCCTGCACGTTCTACACCGAGGCGGTAGGTCTGCAGGTCAAGACCGACGCCGCGTACGGACCGGGGGAACGCTGGCTCACCGTGGTCGCCCCGGAGGATCCGGACGGGGTCCAGATCACGCTGCATACCAGCGACGACGCCGCCACGGCGTTCCAGCAGGCTGCCAAGGCAGCCGGCCGGCCGTCGATCTCGCTAAGCACGGACGACTGCCAGCGCGAGTACGAGCGGATGCGCGCCAACGGGATCGAGTTCACGGTGCCGCCGACCCGGATGGACTACGGCGGCATGGACGCCGTGTTCGACGACACCTGCGGCAACCTGATCAACCTGCACCAGGACTGACCTGGCCGGCCGTCGGGCGCTGCGGTGACACCAGCGCCCGGCGGCTAGGCCAGTGCCCGGCGGCGGAACCCGGCCAGCCCGCTGGCAGTGAACACCAGGGCCGAGCCGAGCAGGACCAGCACGCAGATCCACGGTGCGATGTGCGGGACATCCGGCACCATCGCGGCTCGAACCCCTTCCGCACAGTAGGTCAGCGGGTTGAGCGCCGTAATCACCTGGAACCAGCGCATGCTGTCCAGCGACGGCCACGGGTACTGGGTGGCGCCGGTGAACATCAGCGGCGTCAGGATCGCCGCGAACATGATGCTGATCCGGGCCGGCGGCACCAGCGTGCCCATGGTGATACCGATGCCGGCGCCGACCCAGGCACCGAGCAGCAGCACCACGAGCAGCAGCGGCAACCCCTCGGGCCGCCACGGCTCCGAGCCGAGCACCAGCGCGCCGATCGGGTAGATGATAACCGCGGAGATCAGCCCACGCACGGTCGCTACGACCAGCTTCTCGATCGCGACCAGATCGGTCGGCAGCGGCGCGAGCAGCCGATCCTCGATCTCCTTGGTCCAGCCGAACTCCATGATCAGCGGGAAGGCCACGCTCTGCAGCGCGGTGAGGAACGCTGACAGCGCCACGATGCCGGGCAGCAGCAGGTGGCCGTAGTCGTCGCTGACGTAGTTCACCGAGCCGAGCACCTTGGCGAAGATGAACAGCATGAACAGTGGGGTCAGCGCGACCTGGATCAGCAGGACCCAGAACTCTTTGGCAGTGACGACCGTGTCCCGCCACAGGATCGCGTTGAACGCACGCCATGCGCTGGCCCGCCGAGCGGTAGGCGCCGGCATCGGCGCGGGCTCGACCGTGTCGGTGACACTCACCGCAGCCCCCTTCCGGTCAGGTCGATGAAGACGTCCTCCAGGCTGGCCCGGCCGATATGGACGTCGGACACACTGGCGGCCCGTTCGGTCAGCGCGGACATCACCGGACCGAGCATGCTGGCCGGATCGGCGGCCAGGTAGAGCCGCAACCGCACCTCACCCGGCCCGGCGCTAGCGCCTGCGCCGGCGGCCGTCGCAGGCGCAACTCCGGACATTCCGGGCAGACCGGCAGCCCGGCCGGGCGGCATGCCGCCCGGACCCGACCCGGGCGACGCCGCGACCTGCTCGACCCGCTCTACCCCGTCGACCTTGGCCAGCGCCTCCACCAGCGCGTCCGGCTGGTCGAGCTCGGACGGCACGACCAGCAGTTCGAGCACGGACTGCCCGGTTAGGCCGCGGGTCAGCGCGGCCGGCGTGTCCAGCGCCAGCAGCTTCCCATGGTCCACGATGCCGACCCGGTCGGCCAGATCGGCCGCCTCGTCCATGTCGTGGGTAGTCAGCACGATCGTCACCCCGCGGTCGCGCAAATCCCTGATCCGGTCCCAGACGAACAGCCGGGCCTGCGGGTCCAACCCGGCGGTGGGCTCGTCGAGGAACAGCACTACCGGCTCGTGCATGAGCGCGCGGGCAATCATGAGCTGCTGCGCCATCCCGCCGGAGTACCAGTCGACCTTGGTGTCGGCCTGCTCGGTGAGCCCGAACTGGTCGAGCAGCTCGGCCGCCTTGGCGTTCCGCTCGGCTCGGCCAACCCCGTGATACGCGGCATGGAAAGTCAGGTTCTGGCGAGGAGTGAGCGACCGGTCGAGGTTGCTGCGCTGCGGGACGACCGCCAGCCTGGCCCGGGCCGATACCGGGTCGCGTGACACGTCGATGCCTGCCACGCTCGCGCTGCCGCTGGTCGCCCGGACCATTGTGGTGAGCACCCCGATAGTGGTGGTCTTGCCGGCGCCGTTCGG
>JAKEEW010000319.1 GCA_022616375.1 Sporichthyaceae bacterium | reverse complement strand
CAGGAACGGACAACACGAGCGTGCCAACGTCTCGGCCCAGATCAGCGCACCTCGACCGGCGCGTCACCAAAGAAGGCAAACGTTGGCGGCCGCGGTACTAGGTCGCGGCCACCGCCCTCGCCCGCAGCCAGGCCCAGAGCCGCCCGACTTCACGGTCCAGACCGCGCAGGTCGCCGTTGTTCTCGACCACGTAGTCGGCGACCGCCAACCGCTGCTCCCGGCTGGCCTGGGCCGCGATCCGGGCCTTCGCGTCGGCCTCAGGCATCCCGCGCACCCGGACCAGCCGGTCGAGCTGGACCGACTCGGTGACATCCACCACCACGACGACGTCGAAGCCGCTGGCGAGCCCCACTTCGACTAGGAGCGGGATGTCGTGGATCACGATCGCGTCCGGTGGCGCGGCGGCGGCCAGCTCGGCGGATCGGGCTCGGACCAGCGGGTGCACGATCGCGTTCAGGGCGGCCAGCCGGGCCGGATCGGCGAACACGATGCCACCGAGCTTGGCCCGATCCAAGGTGCCGCGCGGGCCGAGCACGCCCGGGCCGAACTCGGCGACCACCGCGGTCAGTCCGGGGGTGCCGGCCGCGACGACCTCGCGCGCCAGCACGTCGGAGTCGATCACCACCGCACCGCGCCGGGCCAGCCGTCGGGTCACCTCGGACTTGCCCGAACCTATCCCGCCGGTGAGACCAACCGAGAGCATGCGAGCATCCTGACGCATGCCGCCGCCCCGCGTCCTCATCCGCCAGCTCCGTCGTGATCGCTGTTTCCATGATCTCTCCGGCGCTAAGCCGCAGGTCGGCCGGCAGAGAAATCATGGAAACATCGATCTTGCCGGGATCGGACCGGGACGAGCGTCGGGAGGTGCGTCGGGACGAGCGCCGATGGTGTCGGCCCGACCGGCTGGAATGTTTCGGTTTGGTGAACCTCTTGACAGGCCAGCTCTAGATTCGCACCTTCGTGAGAGCGCTCTTACACCACCACAACCTCCACCTCGCGAACCAGGCTGCGCGCGCTGAGCGCGGTCCTGCTCGCAACCGCGCTGGCCGCCACTGCGTGTGGCGACGACGAGCCAGCGAGCACCCCGAGCCCGGGCGAGCAGATCGAGTTAACGATCTCCACGTTCGGCTCGTTCGGGTACGAGTCCGACCAGGCAGGGCTACTCGACGAGTACATGACCCTGCACCCGAACATCAAGATCACCCACCAACACACCGGTGACGGTGGTCCCTACCACGAGGCTCTGTTCACCCAGCTCGCGGCCAACGCCGGCCTCGCCGATGTGGTCGCGGTCGAGGAAGGCCACATCGGCCGGGTCATGCCGTTCGCGGACAAGTTCGCCGACCTCAACCAGATCGGTCCGGACACCAGCGGACGCTGGCTGCCGTGGAAGACCGCGCGTGCGACCACTGCGGACGGCAAGCTGATCGGCTACGGCACCGATGTCGGGCCGCTGGCGATCTGCTACCGCAAGGACCTGTTCGAGTCGGCCGGGCTTCCGTCCGCGCCGGCCGAGGTGGCCCCGCTGTTCGCCACCTGGGACTCCTACTTCGCCGCCGGCAAGGACTTCACCGCCAACTCCGACGCGGCCTGGTTCGACTCCGCAACCCAGATCTTCAACGCGATGGTCAACCAGCTGCCGGTCGGCTTCTCCGACCGCAGCAACAACCTGGTGATCGAGACCAACCCGGACATCAGGGCCTCGTGGAACCAGGTCACCCAGGCGGTCACCGACGGGCTGTCGGCGAAGCTGCCGGCCTGGGGCGACGAGTGGACCGCAGGCTTCCAGAACGGCGCGTTCGCCACCCAGGCCTGCCCGTCCTGGATGCTCGGCGTCATCACCGAGCGGTCCGGCCCGGACAACGCGGGCAAGTGGGCCGTCGCGGACGCGTTCCCGAACGGCGGCGGCAACTGGGGCGGCGCCTGGCTGACCGTTCCGAGCTCGGGCGACCACCAGACCGAGGCCGCCGAGCTGGCTGCCTGGCTAACCGCGCCGGAGCAGCAGATCAAGGCGTTCCAGGCGTCCGGCACGTTCCCGAGCCAGCTGCAGGCGCTGTCCAATCCGACGCTGCTGAGCACAACCAACGAGTACTTCGGCGGCCAGGAGGTCGGTGCGCTGTTCGCGGCCCGGGCGCAGGCGATCACCGAGGCGCAGTGGAAGGGCCCGAACGACGGCCCGATCCAGGAGAATGCCTCGAGCCCGGCGCCGCAGGCGGTTGAGCAGGGCGCCAGCCCCGAGGAGGGTTCGCAGCAGTTCGTCGAAGAAGCGAAGCGGATCGTCGGCTAACTACCGACCGGTGGCCGGCTCAACCCAGCCCGAGCCGGCCACCACCATCCGCTGCGGGACCTGGTGGCGATGCCACGCCAACCGCCGCCAGGTTCCGCGGCACCACCGGGCTAGGCCGGACCATGACGCACCCCGCACGAGCCGATGGGAGGAGGGCACGCCATGAGCGCCACCACTGCGGTGTCACCGCCACCACAGCGGCTGACCGTCCGGCAGCGGTTGAACCGCTGGGACGTCAAGGCGTCGCCCTACCTCTACATCGCGCCGT
>JAKEEW010000004.1 GCA_022616375.1 Sporichthyaceae bacterium | reverse complement strand
CAGGGCTCCGGCGTTCTCGCGTGATGTCCGTTTCATCCGAAGGCGATCTCGAGGGTGGCCAGGGGTCGGCGTGGGTCGCGGGCGTGGTGGCGCAGGGCGGCGGCGAGGTTGACCGGCCCAGCCCGGCTGAGGGCGCCGATGGCGAGGTTGCGCAGGCAGGCCATGACCTGCGGGCCGCTGCCGGTCCGCAGCTGCGAGTGGTCCTCGGCGAAGGTCACATCCCGCACCCAGTGCAGGCCGTTCTCGATCGACCAGTGCCCGCGCAGGAGGTCGGCGAGCCGGGCGGGGCTGGCCTGAGCGTGGGCCAGGCTGGTGACCGCGTAGACGACCACAGTCCGCCACCGCCTGGTGCCAAGCTCACGGGCCTTGCGGGTGACCTGGACGACCTGGGCGGCATGCGGGAGGCCGAAGTGGTGCACGGTGACGGCCTTGAGGGTGCGCAGCTCGACGCGGCCGTGCGCGCGGTCGCGGGTGCGGTCCAAGACGGGCACCCGCTGCCAGGCCAGCTGGGCGCAGCGGTCCAGCAGGGTGGGCTGGTTGGCCTTGACGGTGAACAGGTAGTGGGCCTGCTTGCCGGTCACCAGGAACTCGGCGGCGGTGGCGTGGGTCTGGAGCGCGTCGGCGGTGACCACGACACCGGCCAGGTCCAGGTCGGCCAACAGCGGAGCGAACCCTGGGACCTCGCCGGGGGCGCCGTCGACGTGGCGTTGGGCGAGCACGGCACGGGTGGCGTGGTCCATCGCGGCCAGCAGATGGACCTGCCGGCCGTCGCCGCGTTTGGCGCCCCGGAGCGTCTTGCCGTCGACCGCGACCGCCCGCCGTCGATGCTGCTGGGCGGGACGGTCACGGTCGGCAAGCCACGCGCCGATCACGGCGGCCAGCGCCGTTGGGTCCACGCGGGCCAGGGTCCGGCGGATGGTGGCCTCGGCCGGCACCGCCCACCGGTCAGGGGCGTCACGACGAGCGCCGAGCGCGGCACGCACCGGCTGGGGAGCATCCGCGGCCCACTCGGCGATCGCGGTCATCGACCGGGCGCCGGCCAGGACCGCGGCGGCGGCCATGGCCAGGATCGCCACCAGTGGGTGCCGGCGGCCGCTGGCCCGTCGCGGGTCGTGGACCGCAGCGAGGTAGGCGAGCAGACCTGGCGCGTCGGCCGGTCGCAGCGGGTCGGCGTGGGCGAGCTGGGTGAGGGTGGCTGGGATCGGGGATGATGGGTCGGCAGGCACGGCTTCCACCGTGGTCATGAGGCTGTGAGAACCGCATGATCCCGGAGGTTCGTGCCTGTTCCACACTATCCCGCATTCGTCACCAACCAGACACACTCACAGAACGCCGGAGCCCTGGGACCCAGGCTGACAGGTGCCCGGCCTCCCAGCCGTCGACGTAGCCGATCACGTACACCCGACGGCGACGGCGGTTCGCGGCGAACGATACCTGCGTCGGGACGTCGCGGTACCAGCCCGCTGAGCAGGGGTCGGTGTAGCCCTCGTAGGCGATCTCCAGGCCGGGGACAGGTCGAAGGTGCTTGGCCGCCGTTGCTCGGCGCTGCCGGGACCGCTCCAACCTGCCAATGTCTCGCCGGAGGTTCACCAGAGCGAAGGTGTGCTCCTCGAAATGCTCCCGACACCAGTCGGACCGGCCAAACTGTGGGCGCGTGCAGTGCCCTCGATCGTCAAGGCAGGCCAGGTCGCCGAGTCGCTCTCGGATCGCAAACATGTGCGTGAGGCAATGGGTGTGGTCGGGTAGCGCGGACT
>JAKEEW010000318.1 GCA_022616375.1 Sporichthyaceae bacterium | reverse complement strand
TCCGAGCGGGGTCCGAGGACCTCGTAATGCCGTTCCGACACCTGGTGACACCCACCTGCCCTGAGGTCTTCGTACGGCCAAATGATCCGCCTCCGGGTGCCGCGGCGCCAGCCCGAGGCCGAGGCCGAAACCGGTTGGTGACATCGGTGCGGTTTACTGGTCGGCGCATCTGGTGGCATAGCACGCGACAGGGAGACACAGTGGCCGAATCCGTCCGGCTCAAGCCTGGGGACGCCGCGCCGGAGTTCACGTTGCCCGACGCCGACGGCAAGGACGTGTCCTTGTCCGACCATCGGGGCACCCGCGTGATCGTGTACTTCTACCCGGCCGCGATGACGCCCGGGTGCACCACCCAGGCGTGCGACTTCAGGGACAGCCTTTCGTCGCTGTCCGCTGCCGGGCTGACCGTGCTTGGCATCTCGCCGGACAAGCCGGCCAAGCTGGCCAAGTTCCGGGAGAAGGAGGGTCTGACGTTCCCGTTGCTGTCGGACCCGTCCCGGGAGGTACTCGAGGCATACGGCGCGTACGGCGAGAAGAAGCTGTACGGCAAGACCGTGACCGGCGTGATCCGCTCCACGTTCGTGATCGACGAGCAGGGCGTGATCGAGCAGGCGCAGTACAACGTCAAGGCGACCGGACACGTCGCCAAGCTGCGTCGCGATCTAGGTCTGTAGCTGTTCGGCGTTGGCGGGCCGCCACGCCGCTCGCCTAGTTGATCTAGAACGGCGAGCTGCGCGTCGCCCGCTACCATGAGTAGGCCCTGGCGAGAGTGGCGGAATTGGCAGACGCGCCGGACTTAGGATCCGGTGCCTTCGGGCGTGGGGGTTCAAGTCCCCCCTCTCGCACTTGGCCGTCGGGTTAGCCGAGTAGCGCTGCCACCACGGGAGCGAGGGCGCGAATGGCGCGGCCGCGGTGACTGATCGCGTCCTTTTCTTTCGGATCGAGTTCGGCCGTCGTGCGGCTACTACCGTCGGGCACGAAGATCGGGTCGTACCCGAACCCACTGGCGCCCCGCGGCTCCCGGATCAGATGCCCCTCGACTCGGCCGTCGACCACGGCCTCGCGACCGTTGGGCAGCACGAGCGCCGCCGCACAGACGAACTGTGCGCCCCGCTCGGAATCCGGCACGTCGGAGATCTGGTCGAGCACGAGCCGCAGGTTGGCACCGTCATCGCGATGCCGCCCGGCCCAGCGCGCAGAGAACACTCCGGGCATGCCGTTAAGCACGTCCACGCACAGCCCGGAGTCGTCCGCGATCGCGGGTAGCCCGGTGCCCGTGCTCACCTCGCGCGCTTTCTTGAGTGCGTTGTCGGCGAAGGTCAGCCCGTCCTCGACCACCTCGGGGACATCGGGGAACGCGTCGAGGCCGAGCAGCTCGACTGACAGCCCGGATTCGGCGAAGATCCTGGACAGCTCGACGAGCTTGTGTGGGTTCCGGGTGGCCAGCACGATCCGGGGCCGGCCGTTCTGGTTGGTCTCGGTCATCGCGCAACCGACGTGGCGAGCGCTGCTTCCTGCAGCCGGGTCAACTCCGCACACCCGCTGGTGGCCAGCCCGACCAGCGCGTCCAAGGTCGCCCGATCGAACGGGACACCCTCCGCAGTGCCCTGGACCTCGACGAACCGGCCGTCACCGGTGCAGACCACATTCATGTCCGTGTGCGCGCGTACGTCTTCCTCGTAGCACAGGTCAAGCGTCGGCTCGCCGTCGACGACGCCGACCGAAACCGCGGCGATCGAGGCGACCAGCGGGCGGGCGGTGGCCGGCAATCCGCCGTACTCATACAGCCAGCTCACCGAGTCGGCGAGCGCAACGTAGGCGCCGGTGATCGCGGCAGTCCGGGTGCCGCCGTCGGCCTGGAGCACGTCGCAGTCCAGCGCGAGGGTACGTTCGCCAAGCCCGCGCAGATCGATGGCAGCCCGTAGGCTGCGGCCGATCAGGCGGGAGATCTCCTGGGTACGGCCGCCGAGCTTGCCCTTGACCGACTCGCGTTCGCTGCGGGTATTGGTGGCGCGCGGGAGCATCGCGTACTCCGCCGTCACCCAACCCAGCCCGGAACCCTTGCGCCAGCGCGGCACGCCATCGAGCGCGCTCACCGTGCACAGCACCCGGGTCTTTCCGAACTCCACGAGCACGGACCCTTCGGCGTGCTCGGCCCAGCCGCGATGGAACGCGATCGGGCGCAGCTGATCCGGGGCACGGCCGTCGATTCGAGTCACGTGGCCTGAGCGTAGCGGCCCGGCCGGCTGACCTCGTGCATCCCCGGTGCTCGCGGCGCTAGGACCCGATCTCGAGCTGGAGGCCGGAACGCGCGATTGCGATCGGACCGGCGTATGCCGGCGCGGCCTCGGCCTGGGTCAGCGTCGGGTCGTTCCACGGCGGAATGTGGGTCAGTACGAGCCGGCGTACGCCGGCCCGGGTGGCGGACTCGGCGGCCTCGCGGCCATTGAGGTGACGGTCGGGAATGTTGTCGCGGTTCAGATGGAACGCCGCCTCGCACAGGAAGACATCGGCATCGCTGGCCAGCCGCTCGAGCGCCGCGCACGGGCCGGTATCGGCCGAGTAGCTGAGTACCCGGCCCTCGTATTCGATGCGCATTCCGAACGTCGGCACCGGATGAGCCATCCGCGCCACCGTCACACCGAACGGTCCGATCTGGTGGCGACCCTCGGCCCACTCGGTGAACTCGAACTCGTTGCGCATTCCCGGATCGCGCCGCAGACCGTACGCGGCGGCCATGTGATCGGCGATGCCCGGTGGACCGTAGACCGGAATCGACGGCAGCCGCGGCCCGGTCGGCCGGTGCTTGCGGAAGACGTGATAGCTGCACAGGTCAAGGCAGTGGTCCGGATGCAGGTGCGAGATCAGGACCGCGTCGATCGTGGCCAGATCGGCGTAGCGCTGCAACGGGCCGAGCGCGCCGTTGCCGAGGTCGATCAGGATCCGGCTGTCGCCGGCTTCGACCAGGTAGCACGACGCGGGCGACTCCGGACCCGGGAAGCTGCCCGAGCAGCCGACAACGGTGAGGCGCATCGCTGGCGACTGTACAGCGCTGCCGTGCCGCCGCCGCTGCCGCTGCCCTGCCCGCTAGGCGGGCCGGTCGCCCGGTCGCTCCGCGGACCACCAGATGGTCACCAGATCCTGGCCGGACGAGCCGATATCTTGCGGCCGATCCTCATCGACGCCGAGCTCGCGAAGCGCGTCGGCGACCTCGCCGGTACGCGCCGCGGGCAGGCACAACCGGCGCCGGCTGATCTCGACCAGATCGGTGAAGCTGCGGTGCTCGGCATCCGGTGGGCGGCGCCAGCGCTCGGCATGAACCCGGATTCCCAGCTCGTCGAGCACGGCCAGCACATCCTCGGCGCTCGGGCCGTCCGGCCGCTCGATGTCGTGGAAACGCCGCCAAAGTGGGTTGAGCCGGACCAGCGGATGCCGGTCGGTGACCTCGACGACGACCCGCCGGCGGGCATGCCGGTGCAGCTCGGCGAGGAACGGCTCGATGTCCGGCACGTTGTAGAGCACGTGGTGACATACCACGACATCGGCCGGCGGAACCTGAGCAGCCACGTCCGGCCAGCGGCCGTTCACCCGGGCAAACGGCACTCCGACGTTGCCTGCACTCTCGGCCAGCTGGTTGAGCATCGGCTCGTCGGCGTCGACGGCACCCAGTGCGGAGGTGCGCTCGACCAGCGGCAGCGACGCGGCTCCCCCGCCGGCCCCGATGTCGAGCACCGCACCGGACGGCTCAAGTGCCTCCCAGGCCCGCGCATACGACTGGCCATATG
>JAKEEW010000317.1 GCA_022616375.1 Sporichthyaceae bacterium | reverse complement strand
GGGACCGGATCGAGTGCGTTCACCTGGGGCTCGGGCATCGGGCAGCGTGAGGCTTGCCGAAGGACCCTGATCAGCATTCCCGGCCGCATCATGGACGGCGGCGCGGCGGACAGCCCAGCCACCTTCATAAATGCATCGGTGACCAGGGGATCGTGGATGGCGGCCCGCTGCACGCGGGCCATGAAGGCGTTGCCCATGCGAACCTTCAGGGTGCGCTTGCCTTCAACGGCCGGGAAGTCGAGGTCGCCGCTGGTCGAGATCTCCCACGGTATGTCAATGATGCGGGCGATCTCGCGCTGGAATGCCTGCGAGTTCGGCGTCGCGCCGCTACTGAGCCGGTCGCCCAATGCCGCCGCCTGCAGCGCGGCCACACTCATGCCCTGCCCGTACACCGGGTTGAAGCTGCATGCGGCGTCCCCCATGACCAGCAGGCCGGCCGGGAACCGGCGGAGCCGCTCGTAGCGCCGCCGCACGCTGGCCGGGAACGTGAATGCCACCGGGTCGGTCAGAGCTTCGCCGTCCCGAACGGCCTCGTACACCCGGGCGACCGGCAGTGACCGGACGAACTCCAGGAACTCGTGCGGATCCGTCGGCGGGTGGTCACCATTGGTTCCGGTCAGCGACAGGATGCACTCGTCCTTGGCGACCTGGCCGAAGAAGCAGCCGCGGGGATACTGCGGTGTCGCCAGCAGGTTGATCGACTGCACTCCGTTGAACCACTCCGGCTGGGTGCGGTAGATCCGCGTGGTGTACGCCAGGCCGATCCTCATGCGGTCCTCGGCCGGGCGTTCATAGCCGAGCTCCTCCAGCCAGGCCGGGGTACGCGAGCCGCGACCGGTGGTGTCGACCACCACGTCTGCCTCCAGGCCCGTGCGGCCCGGGTCGCCGTCGCGCTCCTGGATCTGCACGCCGGTGACCCGGCGCCGGTTGGGCGTGGAGGTCAGCGAGAGAACGTCGGTGCGCTCCAGGTAGCGGACGTTCGGCAGTTTCGCCACCCGGTTGCGCAGGTAGTTCTCCAGCACCGGCCGCTGCGGGGTGACCGAAAGCAACCCGGTCCTGGCCGGCGCGAGGCACTGCGCATT
>JAKEEW010000316.1 GCA_022616375.1 Sporichthyaceae bacterium | reverse complement strand
GCCGACGGCGCCGAGCCGGTCGCGGTGGACCGGGACGTCGAGCTACCGGCGGCGCGGACCCAATCGTCGGTCGGTACCGAACCGGTCGAGGTAGCCGCCGGGCTCGGCTGGCCGGCCTAGCGCCCGGGTTCGCCCGCCCGCCTGTTTCGGGGAGCCTCCCGACCAACGACGGGACCGTAAGGTCGATCAAGCAGGCGAACTGGCGGGGGCGAACCCGGCGAAAGCGGCCGAAGCGCCGGGCTTGATCGACTTAACGGTCCCGTGGTTGGGCGGCGGTTCGATCGATGGGCGTTGGTGGATCGGTCCGACCTCAACCGGCTATGAGGCGCGCTCGTGGAACTCCTGGCCCATCCGTGCATGCGTTAAGTCGATCTTCGCGAGTGACTCGTCCGGCTTTACGGCGGTTTGCGGCACCGGTTACTTGCTCTTGATCGGCTTAACGCATGCGACGTTGGGGCCACTGGCGCGGCCCGGCCGACCTGACGCTCTCGTTAAGTCGATCCACGCGCGCTGTTTGTCGGGCATGCAGTGGTTTGGTTAGGCGGCTGACCCGCTTTGATCGACTTAACGGGAGCGCGAGGCTGGGGGCGAGGGGCTAGAGCCCGCAGAACCCGCCTGGCGAGGGCGCTCAGCGCGGTTTGACCGCAGGCCGGCCCGGTCCTGTATTCTTGACCCTCGGCGTGGCCCGTGCCTGCCCGTTCTTGCGCGCCTATTCATGACGAGTGGCGCCAGCCCTGTTTCGATCGAGAGAGTGAGATCCGCGGTGTACGCGATCGTCCGTACTGGCGGCCGCCAGGAGAAGGTTGCCGTTGGTGACGTCGTCACGATCGACCGGGTCGTGGGCGACCCTGGCACGAGTATCCAGCTACCGGCCGTGCTCCTGGTCGACGGCGACGATGTCACCACCGACGCCAAAAAGCTGGCCAAGGTCTCGGTGACCGCCGAGATCATGGCTCCGGCCAAGGGGCCGAAGATCACCATCCTGAAGTACAAGAACAAGACCGGCTACCGCAAGCGCCTGGGCCACCGGCAGAAGCTGACCCAGGTCAAGGTCACCGGGATCAAGACCGGGAAGTAGGCTTACGCGACATGGCTCACAAGAAGGGCGCTTCGTCCACTCGGAACGGCCGCGACTCCAACGCGAAGCGGCTGGGCGTGAAGCGCTTCGGCGGCCAGCTCGTCAACGCCGGCGAGATTCTCGTCCGGCAGCGCGGCACCCATTTCCACCCGGGTGAGAACGTCGGCCGCGGTGGCGACGACACGCTGTTCGCGCTCAGCGCGGGCGCGGTGGAGTTCGGTACCCGGCGCGGACGCCGCGTTGTCAACATCGTCCCGTCGGCGGAGTAGGCTCCGCCACACGGATCTTCGAGCAGGGCGGGCCGGCCATCGGCCCGCCCCGCTCGCATTGTGGGAGGCGGTGACCCCCAGACCATGACCACCTTCGTCGATCGCGTGGTGCTGCATGCCGCCGCGGGCAACGGTGGCCACGGTTGCGCGTCCATCCATCGGGAGAAGTTCAAGCCGCTGGGCGGCCCGGACGGCGGCAACGGTGGTCGTGGTGGCGACATCGTCCTGGTGGTAGATCCGGGCACGACCACGCTGCTCGACTACCACCACCTGCCGCATCGCAAGGCCGGCAACGGCCGGCCTGGGCAAGGCGGCAACCGCAACGGCGCAGACGCTCCCGACATCGTGCTCCCGGTGCCCAACGGCACGGTGGTCAGCACGGTCGACGGCGAGGTGATCGCCGATCTGGTCGGGCTCGGCACCCGCCTCGTGCTGTGCACCGGTGGTCGCGGCGGCCTGGGCAACGCCGCCCTGGCCTCGCCGCGGCGAAAGGCGCCTGGCTTCGCGCTGCTCGGCGAGCCGGGGCAGGGCGGCGACTTCGTGCTCGAGCTCAAGACCGTCGCCGATGTGGCCCTCGTCGGTTATCCGAGCGCCGGTAAGTCCAGCCTGATCGCGGCGCTGTCCGCGGCCCGCCCCAAGATTGCTGATTACCCGTTCACCACCCTGGTGCCCAATCTCGGCGTCGTCGAGGCCGGCGAGGTCCGCTACACGATCGCCGACGTGCCCGGCCTGATCCCCGGCGCCAGCGAGGGCCGCGGGCTTGGCCTGGAGTTCCTGCGGCACGTGGAGCGATGCATCGCGCTGGTGCACGTGATCGACTGCGCCACCCTGGAGCCGGATCGCGATCCGATCTCCGACCTGGACGTGATCGAGGCCGAGCTGGCCGCTTACGGCGCGGGTCTGGCCGATCGCCCGCGGCTCGCCGTGCTCAACAAGGTGGACGTGCCGGAGGCCAAGGAGCTCGCCGACCTGGTCACCCCCGAGTTGCAGGCCAGGGGCCTGGACGTGTATCAGATCAGCGCGGTCTCCCGGGCCGGGCTGCGCGAGCTCTCGTTCGCGATGGCGCGGCTGGTATCCCAGGCGCGGGCGATCCAGCCGGTGCTCGAACCGACCCGGATCGTGCTGCGGCCGCGGGCGGTCGACGACTCCGGGTTCACCGTCACCGCCGACGGCGAACGGTTCGTCGTGGTGGGCGCGAAGCCGGAGCGATGGGTCCGGCAGACCGACTTCGGCAACGACGAGGCGGTCGGCTACCTGGCCGACCGGCTGGCCAGGCTGGGAGTCGAGGATCGGCTGGTCGAGCTGGGTGCCCAAGCGGGCGCCGAGGTCGTCATCGGTACCGGCCCGGATGCGGTGGTGTTCGACTGGGAGCCGCAGCTGCAGGCCGGGGCCGAGCACTTGCTCGGCCGGCGCGGCACCGACGTCAGGTTCGACCAGCCGCGGCGGCGCAAGCGGGGCGAGCCCGCCGACGACGAGCCAGCCGACCTGGCCGACGACAAGGCCGGCGATCTGACCGACGACGAGCCCGCCGAAGCCGGCCCGGACAGCTCCGACCGGGAAAGCGCCTCCGACCGGGAAAGCGCCTCCGGCTGGGACGGCACGACGGACAGCTGGGACGGCACGACGGACAGGTGGGACGGCCCGACGGACAGCTGGGACGGCACCGCGGACGGCGACCGGTGACCGACCAGGGCCGGCGACCCGAGGTCAGGGACGCGGCCCGCATCGTGGTCAAGATCGGATCCTCCTCGCTCACGACCGCTGCCGGCGGTCTCGACCCGCACCGGGTCCAGCGGCTCGCCGACGTGCTGGCAGCCAGCCGATCCGCGGGAGTCGAGCTCGTGCTGGTGTCCTCGGGCGCGATCGCCGCCGGGCTGGTGCCGCTGCGGCTGCCCCGCCGCCCGCGGGACCTGGCCACCCAGCAGGCCGCGGCCAGTGTCGGGCAGGGCATGCTGATGGCTCGCTATACCCAGGCGTTCGGCCAGCACGCGATCACGGTTGGCCAGGTGCTGCTGACTGCCGAGGACGTGGTCCGGCGCGCCCATTACCGCAACGCCCAGCGCACCCTCTACCGGCTGCTCGCGCTCGGTGTGCTCCCGGTCGTCAACGAGAACGACACGGTCGCCACCGAAGAGATCCGGTTCGGCGACAACGACCGGCTCGCCGCACTGGTCGCCCATTTGGTCCGAGCCGATCTGCTGCTGTTGTTGTCCGACGTCGACGGGCTCTACGACGCCAAGCCCGGCCGGCCCGCCGCCCGGCGGGTCGAGGAGGTCGCCGACGTCGACCAGCTGCGCTCGATCCAGCTCGGCAAGGCCGGCACCGCCGGGCTCGGCACCGGCGGGATGGCGACCAAGGTCGAGGCCGCCGGGATCGCCACTGGTGCCGGCATCCCGGTGGTCCTGGCCGCGGCCGACCAGGCCGCCGCGGCGCTGGCCGGCGAGCCGGTGGGGACGCTGTTCCGGCCGACCGGTGCTCGCCCGACCAGCCGGCTGTTCTGGCTGGCCCACGCCAGCACCCCGCGTGGCCGGCTTCAGCTCGACCCGGGTGCGGTGCAGGCGGTCGTCGATCGCCGGTCGTCGCTGCTGCCAGCCGGGATCACTGCGGTCGAGGGCAGCTTCACCGCCGGAGATCCGGTTGACCTGGTGGCCGGCAACGGCGAGATAGTTGCGCGCGGACTAGTGAACTTCGATGCGGCCGAGCTCCCCGAGCTGCTTGGCTGCCACACTACGGATCTCGCAAGCCGGCTCGGACCCGCCTACGCACGCGAGGTCGTCCACCGGGACGACCTGGTCCTGCTGCGCCCGGCCGGCCGGGGAGGAAGGTCGACATGAACTCGACAGATCCTGAGCAGTCGGTCCTGGCCGCGGCCACGCGGGCCAGGCAGGCCGCCGCCGAGCTGGCCACCGCACCGCGCACCGCCAAGGACGCGGCGCTCCACGCGATGGCCGCCGGGCTGATGGCCGACTCGGGCCGGATCCTGGCCGCGAACCGCACCGACGTCGATGCGGCGAGGGCGGCCGGCAGCCCGGAGACGATGCTGGACCGGCTCAGCCTGACCGAGCAGCGGATCCAGGCGATGGCGGACGGGCTACGGGAGGTGGCCGCGCTACCGGATCCGGTCGGGACCGTGGTGCGCGGGTCCACGTTGCCGAACGGGCTCGAGCTGCGGCAGCTGCGGGTTCCCTTCGGTGTGGTGGGCGTGATCTACGAGGGCCGCCCGAACGTCACCGTGGACGTGGCCGGGCTGTGCCTGAAGTCCGGCAACGCCGCGTTGCTGCGCGGCTCGTCGAGCGCGGCGGCCTCGAACGAGGCGATCGTGGCCGCACTCCGGGTGGCGTTGACCACCAGCGAGTTGCCGGCGGATGCGGTGACCCTGGTGCCCGGCAACGGCCGGGAGCCGGCCAAGCATCTGATGCGGGCCCGTGGACTGGTCGACGTGCTGATCCCGCGGGGTGGTGCCGAGCTCATCCAGACCGTGGTGGCCGAGTCGACCGTGCCGGTGATCGAGACCGGGGTCGGCAACTGTCACGTGTACGTCGACGCCGAAGCCGACCCGGCGATGGCACTTACCATCCTGGTCAACTCGAAGGTGTCCCGGCCGAGCGTGTGCAACGCGGCGGAGACGCTGCTGGTGCACCGAGCGATCGCACCGGACTTCCTGCCGGCCGCCCTGGTCGCGCTGACCGAGCACGGCGTCGTGGTGCACGGCGACGACCGGGTGCGGGCCTACCGACCGGAGTCGGTGGGGCCGGCGACCGAGGCCGACTGGGCTACCGAATACCTCGGGCTGGAGATCGCGGTCAAGATCGTAGAGTCGCTCGACGAGGCGGTTGCGCATATCCGCAGGTACGGCTCGGGCCACACCGAGGCGATCGTCACCGGCTCGCAGACCGCGGCCCGCCGGTTCGCCGGAGCCGTGGACGCGGCCTCGATCATGGTGAACGCGTCGACCCGGTTCACCGACGGAGCCGAGTTCGGATTCGGCGCCGAGATCGGCATCTCCACGCAGAAGCTGCATGCCCGCGGGCCGATGGGCCTGGCCGAGCTGACCACGACCAAATACGTGGTCACCGGCGACGGCCACGTTCGCCCCTGACCGCCCCACGCCCACGCCGGGTCGCCGGACCGGTACGCTGCTGCACCACACGGAAAGTAAGCACTGCCGTCAAGACCAGGAGCGAGGCGATATGACCGCCACGGCCGGCACGTTGCTGGGCCTGGTAGCCCAGGCCGAGACCGAGAGAGAGGGGCACATCAGCCCCATCCTCACCGGGGTGGGCACGTTCGTGTTGTTCCTGATCCTGCTGCTGGTCACCCTGCAGTTCAACAAGGACCGCTGAGCGGCTCCCGGCGGCTCGGCACGGCACCAGGCAGCGACATGGCGCAGCAGACCCGGCTCGGCGTGATGGGTGGCACGTTCGACCCCATCCACCACGGCCACTTGGTCGCCGGCAGCGAGGTCGCGAGTCTGTTCCAGCTCGACGAGGTGGTATTCGTTCCCACCGGGACACCGTGGCAGAAGGCCGAGTCCGAGGTCACCCCGGCCGAGGACCGCTACCTGATGACTGTGATCGCGACCGCGTCCAACCCGCGGTTCACGGTCAGTCGCATCGACGTCGACCGGAACAGACCCACGTACACGATCGACACCCTGCGTGAGCTGCGGGCCCAGCGCGGTGCCGACGTCGACATGTACTTCATCACCGGCGCCGACGCCCTAGGCAACATTCTCACCTGGCGGGACGTCGACGAGTTGTTCGAGCTTGCGCACTTCGTCGGCTGCACCCGGCCCGGTCACCGGCTGGCCGATCCGGGGTTGCCGGACGGGCAGGTGAGTCTGGTTGAGATCCCGGCGCTGGCCATTTCCTCGACCAACTGTCGCGACCGGGTCCGGCGCGGCGAACCCATCTGGTATCTGGTACCTGATGGGATTGTCCAGTACATCAATAAGCGTGGGTTGTACCGGGAGCGAGTGTGACCGAGCGGGACGCAACTGACATCTACCTCGACGAAGATCAGTTCGAGGGTCAGGCCGAGCTCGAGGGTCAGGCCGAGATCGAGCATTGGCGGGAGGCCGCCCGGCGGCGGGCAGAGGAGGAGACCCGCCGAGCGGCCCGGCAACGCCGCCGCTTAATGCTGATCTCCGGCGCGGTGGCGCTCGCGCTGGTGCTGGGCCTGGTCGGCTGGAAGGTGTACAGCGCGAGCCGGGCCAAGTCCGCGGACGAGGTCGCGCTCGGTGGCAAACGGGCCAGCGTGCTGTTCCAGCTGCGCGCGCCGGACGGTGGCGCCGCGGCCAGCGTGGTGGTCATGCACGACCGTGCGGCCAGCTCCGGCGGGATGCTGGCCATTCCTGGCGATCTCGGTATCGACATCCCGGGCGAGGGCGTCGTGCCGTTCAGCGAAGCTTTGATCATCGCGGGCGAGTCGCTGACCAGGGATGCACTCGCCGATCTGCTCGGTGCGACCATCCACGGCTCGTTCACGTTCGACCCGGCCACGTTCCAGGCGGTAGTGGACCGGCTGGGCGGAGTGGAGATGCCGATCGAGCGAGCGATCGTGATCGACGGTGAGACTGTCGTCGAGCCGGATCCGGACGGCGGGGTAGTTCGGCTCCGCGGCGCGGAGTTGCTGGCCTATGCGGTCAACGAGGTGCCGGGGGAGACCGCCGCGGATGCGGCCGAGCGGTTCGGCGCGGTGGTCCGGGCGTTCCTGGATCGGATCCCGGCCCAGTTCGAGGCCACCGCCAACCTGTTCACGGCGCTCGGCGTGGTCGGCAGCGGCACGATGCCGTCCGACCAGCTTGCCGCCATCCTGGCCGGCGCGGCCGGCGACCTGCGGGCCGAGACGCTGACCCTGGGCACCCTGCCGGTCAGCGCCGATGGCCTGGGCGCGCTCGACCCGATCGCGGCCGCACCGGTGGTGCGCAGAGTGCTGGGCGGCACGGTCCAGGGGCTCAGCACCGACGGCACTCCGCGGGTGCTGGTCCAGTTCGGGATCAGCGAGGAGGGGGCCAGGAACGCGATCCGCGCCGAGGTGCTCAACTCCGGCTATCGCTACGTCGACGGCGGCGAGCTGCCCGACGCGCTGTCCTCACCCAGGCCGACGACCACGATCACCGCGTTCGGGCGCAACGGGCAGGAGGCCGCCCGCAATCTCGCTATCGCGATGAACATGGACCCGAGTTCGGTCAAGCTGGGCGAGGGCGAGGGCGTCGCCGACGTCCTGGTCGTGCTTGGCGCCGACTTCGAGTACCGCGTGCTACCCAATTCGGATGAATCACCCGAAGCGGGGATAGAAGCCGAATCCGGCGCGGAAACCGCCGACACGCCGGCCGGCTACCGTTAGCTGATCATGACGACTGCGGCCTGCGTGGCAATCTGGTTCAAGATCGGCTGCGGCCGTGCGATCCTAGTGCGCGTACTGTTCCCGCTCGGAAAGTAGATCGTGACCGCAACGACCTGGGCTCTCGAACTAGCCACCGCCGCCGCACAAGCCGCGGCCGAGAAACTGGCCGACGACATCGTCGCCTTCGACGTCAGCGATCAGCTGGTCATCACCGACGCATTCGTGCTCTGCTCCGCTCCCAACGACCGGCAGGTCCGGGCGATCGTCGACGAGATCGAGGAGCGGCTTCGGGAGCTCGGGGTCAAGCCGGCCCGCCGCGAGGGCGAGCGCGAGGCACGCTGGGTGCTGCTGGACTACCTGGACATCGTGGTGCACGTGCAGCACGCCGAGGAGCGCAGCTTCTACTCGCTGGAGCGGCTCTGGAAGGACTGCCCGTCGATCCCGTTGCCGGAGTCGGTCACCCGCGGCCGGGACGGCCGCCCGCCGAGTGCGCCAGCCGGCGCCGGTCGGGGCGAGGTGGCCCGCTGAACGGTACCGAGCGGCGGATCGTGCTGTGGCGGCACGGTCGGACCGAATGGAACTCCAGCGGCCGGTTCCAGGGACTGGCCGATATCGCGCTCGACGAGATCGGGGTCGCCCAGGCCGAGCGGTCGGCGCGGATGCTGGCCACCCTGGCGCCCGCCGCGATCGTGTCGTCCGACCTGGTCAGGGCCACGGACACGGCGGAGGCGCTGGCCCGGCTCACCGGTCTGTCGGTGACCCTGGACGCCGGCTTGCGCGAGTTCGACGTGGGCAGCTGGCAGGGCCTGACCGGCGAGGAGATCAAGACCCGTTACGCCGAGGACTACAGCGCCTGGCGGCACGGCGAGCAGGTCCGCCGAGGCGGCGGTGAGCTGGACGTCGAGGTGGCCGAGCGGGCCGCGGCGGCGATCGAGCGTGCGGTCGAGAAGGTCCCGGAGTCCGCAGTGCTGGTCGTGGTCTCGCACGGTGGCGCGATCCGGGTAGCGATCAACCAGATGCTCGGAATCCCGCGCGCGCTGTGGGGCGCGATCGGGCCGCTGGCGAACTGCTGCTGGTCGGTGCTGGGTGAAGCCAAGCGCGGCTGGCGGCTGCTCGAGCACAATGCCGGCACGCTCCCAGAGCCGGTCATCGGCGACGACCGCTAGCCGCACGTCCCGGGGGAGCAACGCCACGGCCCGGACGATCGATGATCATCCGGGCCGTGTTTCAGGGTGGAGCCTAGGGGATCCGATCCCTTGAGGGATGCAAGTCAGTCGACCTGGGCGCGGATCTCGCCACCTTGGTACAGCGAGCTGTGCACGTTTGCGTACGTCTTTCCGGCCCTGATCGCCGCGAGCAGCTCGCCGAACTGTCCCGCCGAGATGCCCTGGCCCGCCGGACCGATGACGTCCGCCGGCCGGATCGTCCCCGAGATCGTCGCCGGAGCCACCGGGCAGAGCTGGGTTCCAGCCGGTCCGTTCCCGAGGTTCGTGCATAGGAACACGCTGATCCCGCCGCTCTGCGCCCGCCCACCGATGTGGATATGCGCCTGCAGAACGCTCCCCTCGAGGCTGGCGTAGCCGAGCTCGTACGAGATCTCCTGGGCGGCCTCGTCGAGATGGATTTGGAAATGACCGTTCCCAGTCGTCGAGAGTACTGCCGGGTCTTCCTCGTACCCGGAGAGCGTTACGTGCGCGGTGTTTCCAACCGTGCCCGAGCTGATACTCCACGCTACTGTCGTCGCCCCGATCGCCAAGATGGTCGCCATCACGCCAACCGTGACGGCTAACTGCCGTGTGGGCCTCCGCATGGTCTGATCGCCTCCTTGTCCTCGTACCCGTCCGCTCTCAGCACGGTGTGCCGACCGAGGAGGTTCAAGGCGACGAAGGCCGGTTGTAGCGCCACCAACTCTGCGCACCGTTTCCCACGGCGGACCCGGCCCTTGACACGGTGCGGTCCGGCGAGACACGTCGGCGTCGAGTCGCGGCTTCTAGTGCGTTCGAGCGCTGTCAGTTCGGGACCGTGTCCGCGGAAGGGATGCGCGAGTGAGAGAGCTGCAACTGCCGCCGGCGAGTCGTGTTCAGCTCAATCAGCGCTTCGGATACTGCTCATCTTTCACAGCAGCAACCTCATCACCGGCCGGCTGCGGTAGGAGCGTGCCACTTCGCTGAATCCCGCGGCGGAGAACATGGCTACGGTCCCGGTAAAGACGGCGGCCCCTCCCACCCGAGCAGCGCTCAGAGCGGCCACATCGACCGGATGACCCTCGACAGCCGTCGCCCCGTGCTCGCGGGCAAACTCGACAGCCGCCTTGAGGAGCGCCGACCCCACACCGGATTGCCGGTGGCGGCTGTCGACGGCGAAGCAAGTCACCCACCAAACTCCGGGATCGTCTGTGAGCACCTTTGCCAAGGCCCGGTTGCCAGTCACTCGTGGAAAGTCGGAACGAGGCCCGACCCTGGTCCATCCCACGGGTTGATCCCCGACCTAGGCGAGAAGCCCCGGCGCTACTGCGGCATGGGTGATCTCTTGCCGCAGGGCCTCGCGGTTATCCAAACTCGGTTTCGAATCCGCGGATTCGTAGGTTGCCGAGTCGAGGAAGAGCTGACACCAGCACCACGAAGGATCATCCCCACGCCGACCGAACACCCGGACGAGGTCGCTCCACCGGTCCGCGGTCGCCGGCCGCACCTGGACAGACATACACCAACCCTACGGCTGGGGCCCAGAGTCGCCGATACCCGAATGTCACGCAGTGACCAGGCCCAGAGCATCCCAAACTCGGCAGTTGCGTTTACCTGTCCGCGGCAACTGAGGATGCTGCGGTAGGCAGCGCACGCCGTTACGGTGTTGGCGTGCGGCGGGTGGCGGTGGTCGGTAATTCGGGCTCGGGGAAGACCTGGCTTGGCCGTGAACTTGCAGGACGGCTTGCGGTGCCCTTTGTCGAGTTGGATGCGATCTACCATCAGCCAGGCTGGCAGCCGCTGTCTGCTGAGGAGTTCCACCGACGGGTCGGGTCCGTCGTGGCCGGCGCGGACTGGGTGATCGACGGCAACTACTCTGCGGTGCGGGACGTGGTGTGGATGCGTGCGGACACGGTGATCTGGTTCGATCTGCCTCGGCGCACTGTGATGCGTCAGATCCTGATCCGGACGCTGCGCCGCTTGATTACTCGAGCGGAGTTGTGGAACGGCAACCGGGAGCCGATCAGCGGCCTGGTACGGCTTGATCCAGACCGCTCGATCATCCGATGGGCCTGGACCCGGCACGCGACCTACCATCGCCGCTACACCGCCGCGTCGACCGACCCAACCTACGCGCACTTGTCCTTCATCCGGATCGGTTCGCGCGCTGACGCGGACCGCCTGTTGGCCGAGCAGATCGGCCCGATCGCACCCGTCGATGGCAACATGGAGTGGGCCTAAATCCCGACCGAACCGTGAGGTCCCGCGGTCCGCCAAAACGCGTCCACAGGTCGAGTTCAGCAAACCTGTTCGGTAAGCTCTGCGGGCATCTCTGGTGTTGACGCGAGACGACGTCGGAAGGATCGTTGTCTCGTCGTAGCCGCGAGTGCGCACCTTCCTGGCAGGGGAGTGCTATGCCGGACGCATACGAACGTATTCCTGTGCGGGGTGTCACCCTCAACCGTCGCACCTTCGCCATGCTGGAGCTGGCAGAGGAGCAGATCGGCCGCAAGCTCACAGTGCTCCAGGGTTCGTTCAGCACCTCTGTGGCGGACTCGGAGCTGACTCACGCCGGAGGCGGCGTACTCGATATCGATGCACGGCGTCCCGGCCACCCTGACAGGCTGATGGATGACGCGACCGATGTCTTGCGCGAGCTTCGCAAGATCGGGTTTGCGGCCTGGCTGCGCAGGCCGGAACAGGACCCGAATCCGCCGCTGTGGCCCTTCCATATCCATGCCGTCGCCATCGGCGACAAGACGATGCACGCTCAAGCGAAAGCTCAGGTTGACGCCTACCTGGCTAATCCACCAGTGGAATTCACCGTGTTCCCGCAGACACTCCCGGAGGATGACGTGCTCAACGCTGAGGACAAGGCGTTTCTGAGAGAGCTTGTGCACGGCCTGGACAAGACCGTCAAGGTGGTTGACCGCGACCGGCATGGCGCGCAGGTGGAAACAAGGTGACCCTCGGTGGCCGGCTGCTACTCATCCAGGACGACACAGGCAACATCAAGAGCCGGCTTTCGCGGCTAGACGACCTGGCGCTGGCGGGCTTGTCAGCGAAGATCAGTCCCATCATCGCCGCTGAGCTCAGGAAGCTGCCGGCCGGTGCAAACCTCACACCGGAGCAGGTCGGCCAGGCCGTCGCTTTCGCCCTTCGCAAGGAGTTCCCTCCGGACCAACCTCCGAATCCCTGACATCCTGCCGTTGCCTTCGGCAGCCGGCACAGATGCCGTCGGCCAGAAGGCCGGGATCGGCCAGGCTCATCAACAGCAGACCGTCACCATCGCCGTATCCGAATCCACCCAGGGGCAGTCGAGCTGGCCGACCGGGGACCCGTCGTGCGGACCAATGGCGGCCGTCTGTCTGCTGGTCGTTGATGTCAACCGGTGATCGCAAACGGCCCGGACGATCATTGATCGTCCGGGCCGTCGAATTCGGGGGTGGAGCCTAGGGGATTCGAACCCCTGACCCCTTGCCTGCCGAGCAAGTGCTCTACCAGCTGAGCTAAGGCCCCGAGCGTCCGGCCAGTGTACCGGTCCGGGTCGGCGGCTCCCAAAACATTGATCGAATCTGCTCGGCCGGAGTGTCCCGGGGACCCGGAGAGCCGCTTGACCTTGACTGATCGACCCCGCTGTCAAGGAGACTGCCGGGTTCTGGCCTAGACAAGTTGGACCGCCGGAATCCGGGTTTAGGCGCTCCTGACTCGGTTAGCATCACTCGCGTGGCCTACCTCGACGACCTGCGGGCCGAGGGTCTGCAGATCGCCTCGCGGGCAGGCTGGGGGTCCAGGTTCAACTACTCGTCACCGCGCACGGTCTATCTGCCTGGGCGCTACTTGTTCCTGCACATCGCCGTCGTCAACGACCCGAACGACCTGAAGGGGTCGGAAGACGACGTGGTCCGCACGATCGAGCAGATCGGGATCCAGCGGTTCCCCAGCACCGGGATTTCCTACAACGCCATCGCCTTCGACACCGGGCGGCTCTATGACGGTCAGCCGCTGACCCGTCGCGGTGCCCACACGATCAACGATTTCGGAATCAGCGGATATCCGTACAACCTCAACTACTACGGTCACGCCATCGTGCTGCCGCAGCAAACGGCCGACGCCGTGACCGACGCCCAGGTCGACGCGGTCGCCCGCTGGGGCGCGGCAGTGGTCAGGGCCGGATACAGCCGAGCCAGCCAGTTCTTCCCGCACCGGAAGTTCTCCCCGAAGGAGTGCCCGGGGGACAGGGCGGTGGCCCGGCTAGACGACATAAACCGCCTATTGCGGCACTACATAGCGGAAGGGTTGGACGAGATGCCAACTGCTCAGGAGGTTTGGGCTCACGGGCTGGTGGTGCCCGGCACCGACAACAAGGTCACCGCTGGAGGCATGCTCCGGTCCACGTACTCCGATGTGCGCAACATCAAGGCCCGGGTCGGAGCGATGGAGGCCGTGCTCGCCGAGCTGCTGGCCAAGCACGAGGCAGGCGACACGCTGACCATCGAGGAGATCAGGGCCGCGTCCAAGGCCGGAGCCGAGGAGGCCCTGACCGAGGGCATCGACCTGCGGATCAGCGTGGACGATC
>JAKEEW010000315.1 GCA_022616375.1 Sporichthyaceae bacterium | reverse complement strand
GTGTCGCCGTCGATCATCGTCAGCGTCACGTCGCCAGTGGTGCCGAGGTCCCGATCGGTCACGTACGGCGCCCACTGCCCAACCTGGGCCGGATCGGTCAGCGCCGACCACACCTTCTCCGGCTCATGGCGCAGCTCGCGCACGAACACCAGCGTCCAGCCGTCGGTAGCGCGCTCCACACTGACCGGGCCAAATGGGCCTGATACGGCCGCAGCCAGTCGTCGAGCCGCTCGAACGGCCCGGGCTCGATCCGGTAGATGCGCTGCTGCGCAGCCACCCGACTGGAGACGAATCCAGCGTCGCGGAGCACCTTGAGGTGCTTGGAAACCGTCGGTTGACGGACCTCCAGCGCGATGACCAGCTCACTCACGCTGCTCTCCGAGCCGCGGAGCTCGTCGAGAATCCGCCGCCTGGTGGGTTCGGCCAGAACCGCGAACGAATCACTAGGCACCGCTCTAATATGCCTCCCTAAGTATATGCTTGTCAAGGCATTTACAAAGCCAGAGCTGACGACCAGCACCTAGCCCGCGACGAACTCGCGGTCTCCGTCGCGAACGAGCGCTTGCCCATCGCACAACGCCACGAACGGTTGTCCCAGGCGGCGATCACGTGGGCGTCGATGTGCTCCTCGTGGTTGCCCGGTCGGAGTAGGTACCGAAGCAAGCCGTACGCCCTCTGGCCGCGGGTGATCTTGCCGATCATCGTCGTAGGGGTTTGGCGAGTGCGCCAGCTGTGTCGTCGAGCCTGTGCAGGCAGTGCTCGGCCTGGGCGAGCAGGCTGTACAGCCGAGCAGCTGCCGGGCCTGTGTCGGTCTCGGGTTCGACGCCGGCCAGCTCCCTCAGCGCGTCGGCGATACGTTGGGCGTCGACCCTGGGCTCGATGAGTACGCGAAGCAGGTACCGCGCGTCCACAGAGCCCCTGGGCAGTGGCGCTGTGGATTGCAGGGCGATGGTGGCGATGTAGCCGGCGGTTGTCGAGCCCACTCGGCGTGCGGCCTCGGCTAGTGCCTCCGCTTCGGCGCGACTGAGCCGAAGGTTGATCCGTACGATGCGCCGGGTGGCATCGGCCGGTCGGCGCCGAGCTCGCTGCTTCGGTGCTGGCATGGTCTACCGCCGGGGGAGATGGACGGGTCGGGTGGGGGTGTTGACCGGGCGGGCGGCCTGCCCGGCGGTCCGGGTGGCGACGATACGGGTGTGCTCGGCCCGGGCGGTGGTGAGGTTGTGCCGTGTTGCCGAGACCAGTAGGTCCCAGGCGGTGTTGCCGGAGGTGGCCAGTCCCTTTAACCCGCGGAAGCTGGCGAGGAGGGCGCGGCGGGCACCTTCCTGGCTGATCTGCTGCGCCTGGTTGAGCGGGAACGGGACGCGTTGGGTGCGGGCGACATCGAGCAGGCTCTTGGCGTCGTGCCCGCCGCGGATGGCGAGTACGCCGTTGCGGTTTGCCTCCCACATAACGGTGATGGCGTCGATTGGTTCGCCGCGCTGGTGGAGCGCGAGCAGCGCCTGGTAGATCCCGCCGCGGCCGGGTGCCTGGAAGTCGTCGGGCCGCAGCCATGGTTTTACGCTGGCGATCGTGTCGGAGCCGGATGCGATCAGGCTGGCGAGCAGTTGGTCTTCGCGGGCTAGTGCCGCTGGCTCGGGTGCGGGTAGTCCACTGCCGGCGGTGCGCGCGGCCTGTTCGAGTAGCTCTGGCGTGTTCCCCGTTCCGCCCCTCCAGTTGTCCACTAGGCCGGCGAGGGCCTTGCGCTGGTCGCCGAGAAGCTCCAGCCGTTCGGGGAGCGGCTGGCCCTCGACGGTGGTGAGGATCTGTTCGGCCCGGGAGGCGATGGCCACGATCTGGCGGCGGGCGGATTCCTCCAGGACCTTGTACGCGTAGGTGGGGGCGTGGCCGGCGTGCGGGGTGCGTTCCATCATCGTGAACAGGTCGACTGCGGTGAGGCCACGCACGTCGGGGTGGGCCTTCACTTGCTGGTAGATCAGCGCTGGCCAGTCGGTGGGAGTCGTGGCTGCGATCTGGTTGGCCGGTGGATCCGCGACGGCTTGGCGGACCAGTGCCTGGAAGATCGGGCCGTGGCTGGGGGTGCCAGAAGTCGTCGGGGGTGAGGATCTGCTTGACCTTCTCGACCTGGGCCGGGTCGATGAGCATGGCGCCGAGTACGGCCTGCTCGGTGTAGGTGATGGGGGCGGCGTTGTCGGTGTACATGGGCGGGTCACTCCGGCTCCGCCTGGCTGGCGTCGATCACGGCCTGTGCCTGCGAAAGCCGACGATGCTGGTCGTCGAGTTCCCGGATGACCAGCGGGTCGTTGATGACCACCCATCGGTCGCCCCTGGCCCGCCACCACAGCCCGTCCAGGCGGACCCACTCGGTGAGGCCGGAGCTTGCCGGCTCGGCTGCACCGCTGGCCAGTGCCTCGCGCATCCGCGCGTCGGGCATAACGGTCATCGCGTCCTCCCCGGCGGGATCCGCTTCCGGTTGCGCCAGTTCCGGCAGTGGGGTAAGCGGGGGCATCGGGGATTTGGTGTGGCGGGGCTTGTCCGGGTGAGTGGTGCAGCGCGCGAACGTGCCACGCGGGTCGCGCAGGGCGGTCAGGGCGGGCGCGAGGTGGTCGCGGTGCCAGTGCGAGGGCCCGGCCGAGGTGAGAGCTAGGTCCTGCCAGGCCATCCAGAGCGCATAGAGGCGAGCGACGGCCTCCGGGTGCTCCCACCACAGGTGGCACCATGGCGGGTCGGGACCGACGTCCTCGCCACATCGGTACACCGGCGCGAGCACGTTGCGGACCCACTCGTCGAGCCGGGCCAGCGCCTGCAGATGTATCGCCGGGTCGCCGCGGACGAGTTGTTCGAACGGGTTCGCGGTGGACGTGCCGCCGGCCGGTCCAGCGGTGAGCTCGTCGAGGGTGTTGGCGTGCGAGGCGACGAGGCTGTCCAGCCGGGTGATGCGTGCGAGCGCATCGGCCACGTCCTCGGCGAGGATGGCGGCGTGGCCGGTCACGCTTGCCCTCCGGCGCGACGAGTGATGGCGGCGAGCTCGGCCGCGGCGTCGGCGCGCAGCGCCTGGGCGCCGGGATCGGAGAACCAGGGACGCAGCCGCAATGTCGCCGGGCGGATCCCGGTTGCGAGAAGCAGCGCGCTGCCCGGATGTCCGCGGCGGACAGGATCGGTTCGCGCCGTCGGCTTCGGCTGGTCCCGTGACCGTACATGCCGTGGCTGACCGTGTATTCGATGACCTTGTGCTCGCCGATGAGCCGGCTGAGTCGCGCGGCGAAGTCAGCGTCGTCGATTCCCGCGCCGAGGATCTTGATTGTGCTGGCTGACCAGAGCGCGTCCATGCCGATAGGCCCCCACACGCCGGCGCCTTGCCGGAAGGACTGCAGGATGGTGACCGGCACGACCCCGCGGGAGCCCAGGTGCGAGTGCAGGTCGGGCAGGTCGGCGATGCGCACGATGTTGGCGGCCTCGTCGAGCACGGCGACCAGAGGCGGATCGATGCGACCACCGGCCCGTTCGGCGGCGGCCACGGCGGCGCGCATGATGGCGTCGGCGGCTGCGGCGATGACCCCACCGGCCGCACCGTCGCCGTGCTTGCTCAGCAGGTACACGGTGTCGGTGCTGTTGACGAACGTGTCGGGAAGGAACTGCGAGGTTCGCGGGTCCGGGGTGACCCACGCTTGGACGGCGGGGTCGAGCAGGCACGCGGCCACCTGCCGGGCGGTCTCGTAGATGCCCTCGCGAGTTTCGACCGCGCCGCGGATCGTGCCGTGCCCCTGCTCGGCCAGCGCGGCGAGCCCGCTGCCGTGCAGCACGTCGATGGGCTCCCGGTCGACGGGGTTGGCCAGCCAGGCGAGCACATCGGCGACGGTTCCGTTCTTGCGGGCGGCGGCGTGGAACAGCGCGGAGAGGGTGTTGTGCGCGGCGGCGGCCCAGAAATCGCGCCGGGTGGCGGTGTCGGGGATGGTCGCGGTGAGCAGGTGGCTGGCTAGCCGGCGGGCGCCCTCGATGCTGCGCGCCGACTCGAGGATGTCCCACCAGAGCAGCCTCGGTACGTGCGCGATGGCCTGCGGATCGAACACCCACACTGTGCCGCGCTGGGTGCGTGTTTGCCGGGTGACGGCGTACACGTCGGCCTTGGTGGAGGTGAGTACGACCGGGCCCGGCGCGCGCAGCACCGCCTGTGCCGCGATCGCCGCTGACTTGCCGGCCCGTGGCCCCATCACCACGAGCAGGGTGTCCTCCCACGAGCTGCGCAGCTCGGCTCGGCGACCACCATCCAGGTCACCGAGGAGGACGCCCGTGTCGTCCCGCCCCATCCCGCGTGGTGTGGTCATCGCAGCGGGACGCAGGGCGAGCGCTCTTCGCCGCGCAGCGGCTCCGGTGAGTGGGCGGAGGTCACCGGCCTGGGCAAGGCCAGGATGCCGCCCAGACAGGAATCGGCCGGCGCCCAAAGCAACGGAAACAATGGCTGCGGCGGCTGCGGCGAGGCCGATCCACACGCCTGCGGTGACCGCGCCGGCCGGCGCGTTGGGCCACAGGTCGCCGGGGCCGTCGGTGAGCAAGACGGCCAGAGAGTCGATGGTGAACGGTGGCGGGTCGAAGCCGGCTCCGGCCACCGCCGCCCCCACGCTGCCACCGAGCCATGCGGCGGTGAAGCCCGTTGCGGCCAGGGTCAGTCCGGTGAGAATGACCCACGGGGTGGCGTCGGTCGACCAGGCCAGCTCGTGCCTACTGGCGGCCATGGCGGTCTCCGCGCCGGATGGCTGCGTCTGTGTCCACCAAGTCTCGCTCCATGTCGGTGAGCACCAGACGGACCGGGATTCCTATCCTCTGTCCGATCTTGATCAAGTAGCGGCCGCGGCCTGGATGGGTGTGCGCGGTGCCGTCGATGCCGGTGGTCACCGGCGAGGCCCATGAGCTGACCAGGTCGATCTCGGCGTCGGTGAGCGGCTTCTGGGCGTCCACCCGGCGGAGCTCGCCGACCGACTGGGCGGCGAGGATGACCGTGTCGCAGCGCTCCATCAGGCCCGCAGCGCGGGCCCGGTCCTGCTCGGTTGGCAGCGCGTCCAGATCTCGCAGCGAGTGGGTGATCATGATGGTGACTTCTCCCTTTGCGCGGTTGAGCCGGGTGAGGCTGTCCGCCGCCTCGACCATGCCCGGGCCCGCGCGTAGCACTCGCCATAGCTCGTCGAGCGGAAGGATCCGGGGACGTGGGTCCAGCCCGAGTGCCCGCGCCGTGTCGACGGCCTGGTAGGAGTAGGCCCACGTGGCGAGCAGTGCAGCAGTGACGACCTGGTCTCCGGTGGTCAGAACGGCCGACAGGTCGACTGTGACCGCGGGCGCGGACAGGTCAAGGGGACGCGTGGTGGGCCCGTCGAAGATGCCCTGCAGCGGTCCGTCGCACAGGTTCTCGAGCGCGGCGATCAGTTCCCGCAGGGCGTGGCGGCATGCCGTCTGGTCGTCGTACAGCAGCCGTTGCTGCAGCTCGGCAGGCACCTGCCGAAGCACCGCGATGACATCGCCGATCACCGGCTGCACCGCGGCGCTGGCGGCTAGGCGTACGGCGGCCGACAGCGCCGCGGCCTCCTCCGCTCTCGGCCGCCGGCCCAGGCCATGTGCGGTGGATGCGAGTGCCTGGAGCAGCTCGGCGCGGCGACCGTCGATCTCCGCGGCGATCCGCTCCCGCTCGCCCGCTCCCCGTCCCGCGCTGGCTCGGGCCAGCGGACCGGGATCGAGTGGGTTGATCCGGTCGAGACCACGCCCGACCCGAACGACTTGTCCGCCGAGGGCGCGTACGAGCGGGCTGTACTCGCCCTTGACATCTCCGGCGACCAGCAGCGAGTAGCCCAGGCCGACCATGCCCAGGCAGAGACGCTTGACGATGGTGGACTTGCCCGCGCCGGGCTGCCCCTGTACCCACAGCGAGGGGTTGGAGGTCAGCTCGCCGACCCAGCCGGCCGGGTCGATGCACACCAGCTCGTGGGTGAGCAGGTCAGGGCCGATCGGCACGCCGCGGGCGGGTAGTCCACCGGTGTGCATGAACGGGAACAGGCCGGCGGTCTGGGTCGTCGTGCCCAGGTAGGTCTTGACCGGCTCGCCGCGTGGTGACCGGCCGGCGGCAGGACCGGGCCAACCTCTGGGGGGTGGTAGCGCGACTCCACGGCGCGTAGTGCGGTTCATGATCGTTGCCCGTTTCCTTGGAAGCGTGCTGGCTGGATGCCGCAGGGCAGGCCGGCGGCGAAGATGGCCGACTGCGCGCCGTAGGCCAGCCGCAGCCGCACCCGGGACCGCCCCGCCGCCTGCTCGACCTCCTGCCTCGCGGCGGGCAGATCGGTTGGGTCGGCCACGGTGGCGGTGACGAGAGCGGTGAACTCGACCAGCCCGGAGCCGTGGGCTTCCTCGGCCGCGGCGATGCCGGCGCGCTGGGCATCGGCGGTGTCCCGCGCGGTTGGGTCCCGGCGGGTGCGCTGCCGGTACTCCTCACGGGCAGTGGCCGCCGCTAGCTCACGTTCGAGCACGGCGCCCGCCTCGTCGCGGGAGAGCACCCGGTACAGGAGGCTGACCCTGCGGGGGAACCGCCCGGCAGACAGAAGCGGCAGCAGTACGTCGTGCGGCACCCGCTGCCGCGGCGCCGACAGGAGGATCCACGAGGTCGACCACGCGCGGTCGTGCCGGTAGTAGTCCAGGGCCTCCTCGGCGTAGATGGGCCCGACGCTGGCCCAGCTCAGTTGCCCCGCCTCGGCCGGGTCCGCCGCTCCGGCCAGCGGGTCGTAGGCGGCGCGCACCCAGGTGAGCAAGTCGGCGGCCGTGGCGGTGCGAACCACCTCGGCGCCGGCCGCCGGCAGGTTCAACCCGCGAAGCGTGCGCAAGGCGACCGCGGCCGCCTCGGTCATGCTCTTGGCGCCGACAGCCCCGGGATTGACCAGCAGGCTCAGCCGGGTGCTGCTGCGTGCCGCGCCGGCGGGAGCGGTCGCCGCCAGCTCCCGGAGGAGCACTCGCGCCAGATGTGGAGCATCCGGGTCGACCCGGTCGCTGATGTGCTCGGCTAGTGTGTGGCCGGCCCCGACGGCCAGGTCGACCGTCACCGCGGCACTACGGATGGCGGGATCGTCGGCAAGGCCGGCGAGCAACTCGCCCCACGCAGTGATCTGCCGGTCGACCGTCGCCCGGTCGGCGAGCAGCGCCCCGGCCGGAGCGAGCACAACGCTGACGGCCAGGTGGCCGCTGCGACGGTTCCAGATGGCCCCGGCCCGCCCGCGGCCCGGATCCTCGACGTCGAGCAGCTCCGTCGCAGCGAGCACGCCGGGCAAGTTCAGCGCATGCGGGTGTGCGACGAGCACCCCACCGCGGTAGGAGGTCTGCCCGCGCCATGCCGCCCACCGCCAGCGCAAGCGCGCCGCAGCGGCATCGGCCAGCAGCACGCCATCGCGTTGGGCGATCGCGGCGAGGGAGACAACGGCGCCCGCGCCGCCGAGAGTGGCAGCCGCGCGATGGGCACCGGCGGCATAGACGAGCAGCGGAACCACCAGCGAGGCCAGCACGATAAGGGTCTGGCGAGCGTCCAGTCGGCCGAGCCCTAGGCCGCGGGACCGCCGCCACCCACCGTAGGTGCGGGCGGCCGGTGCGGGTACGGCCTGCCCGCTCACTGGGGCTCACTCCCGGCAGGGTCACCGACCCGCCTTGTGACGGTCACGATGCGTTCGGCGGCGACCACCGCTGCGGCCGCAGCCGCACCGGTCGCGCCAGTCGCAGCTGAGGCAGTCGTAGCCGCTGGTCCTGCGCGGTCCATGTAACCCGCCTGCTCCGCGGCCGCGACCACGCTTGCGCCGCCGCCACGGTGGGACCACTGCCACATCTGCCAGCCACTCATGCCCAGGTACGCCATGGACATCCAGTGCCCGCCGCTGTGCACGACGCCGCCGACGATCGGATTGAGCAGCCGAATCAACGCCGGAAGGGCAATCACCGACAGCACCAGGGTGACGACCCCGCGGATCACATCGGCGATGTCGTTGCCGCCCTC
>JAKEEW010000314.1 GCA_022616375.1 Sporichthyaceae bacterium | reverse complement strand
TGCACGCGGCCACCCAACTCGGGGTCGACCCGGGGCACTGCGTGGTCGTAGAGGACAGCCAGTACGGGGTGCAGGCGGCCCGGGCCGCCGGGATGCGCGCGTTCGGCTACGCCGGCGGGCTCACCCCGGCCGAGCGCCTGGACGGTCCGGGCACCACGGTGTTCCACGACATGCGCGCGCTACCGGACCTGATCGCGTCTAGTTGAACAGGACGCTGATGCTCTCCCGGTCGTGAATCCGGCGGATCGCCTCGGCGAACAGCGGCGCCACCGACACCACTTCCACCTTGGGTGACAGCTCCACCGGCTGGCCTTCCACCGTGTCGGTGACGAACAGCCGCTCGATCGGGCTGTCGTCCAGGCGCTGCATCGACTTGCCGGTAAACACCCCATGCGTGATCGCCGCACGGACCGACCGGGCCCCACGCTCGACCAGGCACCCGGCGACCTCGAGCAGCGTCCCGGCAGAGATCGTGAAGTCGTCGACGATCACCGCGTGCCGGTCGCGCACGTCACCGATCAGATCGATGATCCGTGAGGTCTCGCTGTGGTCCACCCGCTCCTTGTCCGCGATCGCGAGCGGAGCGCCGAGCAGCTTGGCGAACTTGCGCGCCTTCTTGGCAAATCCGACGTCCGGCGACACGACGACCAGGTTCTCGTGCCGGTCGGCGGCGATCGCCGCGGCGAGCACCGGCAGCGCGTACAGGTCGTCCACCGGGATCGTGAAGAAGCCCTGGATCTGCGGTGCGTGCAGGTCCATCGTGACCACCCGGTCGGCGCCGGCTACCTCGATCGCCTGGGCACACACCCTGGCTCGGATCGAGACCCGAGGCTCGTCCTTCTTGTCGCCTTTGGCGTAGCTGAAGTACGGGATGACCACGGTGACCGAGGCCGCGCTCGCCCGCTTGAACGCGTCGATCCAGAACAGCAGCTCCATGAACCGGTCGTTCACCGGGAACAGCGGGGTCTGCACGAGATAGACGTGCTGTCCCCGCACGTTCTGGCCGACCTTGACGAACAGGTTGCCGTCCGAGAACTGGATCACATCGCACCGGCCCGGTGTGACTCCCAGCTCCCGGCAAATCGCCCCGGTCAACGTCGGGCTGCCCGACCCACCGAACACCAACAGCTCGTCGCCAACCATCGCGCCCACCCGCTTCCTCTCCCACCTTCCCGATTCGCATCCTGTCATGGCCCGCGGCAACTGCCATCACCCCGGAATCCGAGCCGGTCCGCGCCGGTTAGACCCAGGTATGCAGACTCAGCGCGGCCGGATCCGGCTCGAGCCCTCAGCCAAGCGGGTTCGGGTGTATCTCGGCGACCAGGCCATCGCCGACACCACCAGGCCCATGCTGGTCTGGGAGGTCCCGTACTACCCGATGTACTACATCCCGATCGATGACGTCCGCACGGATGTGCTGGCTCCGAGCGGCAACACTCGCCGCTCGCCAAGCCGGGGCGACGGCGTGCTCTACACCATCAAGGCGGGCGGCCGCGAGGAGGTCGATGCCGCGCTGCGCTACCCGGACTCGCCCATCCCCGAGCTGCGCGACCTGATCCGGTTCGACTGGGAGACGATGGACGCCTGGTTCGAGGAGGACGAGGAGATCATCGTCCACCCGCGCGACCCATACTCCCGGGTCGACATCCTGCAGAGCTCTCGGCAGGTCCGGGTAGAGATCGACGGGGTCACCGTGGCCGAGTCCAGCAGCGCTCGCCTGCTGTTCGAAACCGGCCTGCCGACCCGCTACTACCTGCCCAAGACCGCGGTCCGGTTCGATCTGCTCGAACCGAGCGACACCGTGACCCGCTGCCCGTACAAGGGCCGGACCGTGCACTGGGCGGCGACGGTCGGCGGCGTGCGCAAGGACGTGGCCTGGTCCTATCCCGCGCCGCTGCCGGAGAGCCAGAAGGTCATCGGGATGGTCGCGTTCTACAACGAGCGCACCGACATCTACGTCGACGGGGTCAAGCAGGAGCGGCCGGACACGCCCTGGAGCTAGCCGCGCTCCAGCGGCTGCGGCGGCGCGATCTCGTCAAGCGCAGCCAGGTCGGCCGGCGACGGCTCCCACGCACCGGCCGCGACGTTGGCCCGCACCTGCTCCGGAGTCGTCGCACCCGCGATCACCGAGCTCACGGACGGCTGTGCGGCCAGCGCGCCGATCGCAACGTCGAGCAGACTCAGGTCGCGGTCGGCCGCATAGCGCTGCAGCGCCTCGATCGTGTCCCAGTCGGCCATGTCGTACACCGCCCGCTGACCGGCCAACCGGGTCCCGGCCGGCGGTGGCTGGTCACGGCGGTACTTGCCGGTGAGCAGGCCGCGGGCCAGCGGGAAATAGGGCAGCACGCCGAGCCCGAACCGCTCGCAGGCCGGCACTACCTCCGCCTCGATCTCGCGGTTGAGCAGCGAGTACTCGTTCTGCACCGAGATGAACCCGGCCAGCCCCAAGGTCGACGCGGTCCAGGACGCGTCGGTGATCCGCCATCCGGCGAAGTTGGAGCAGCCGAGGTAGCGGACCTTGCCGGCGCTGACCAGATCGGTCAGCGCGCTCAGGGTCTCCTCGATCGGTGTCTCGTGGTCCGACTCGTGCAGCTGGTAAAGATCGATCCAGTCGGTGTCCAGCCGGCGCAATGAGGCCTCGACGGCCCGATGGATGTAGCGACGCGAACCGCGCGCACCCCAGTCCGGCCCGTTGGCGCCGTCCATGTCCATCCCGAACTTGGTGGCGACCACGACGTTGTCCCGCTCGCCCTTGAGCGCTTCGCCGAGCAGCTGCTCGGACGCGCCGGGCGGGGTGCCGTAGGTGTCCGCGGTGTCGAACAGGGTGATCCCGGCGTCGAGCGCGGCCCGCACCACCGTCAGGCTCGCCTCCCGGTCGATCCGGCGGCCGAGGTTGTTGCAACCCAACCCCACCACGGATACCGGCAGGCCTGACTCACCGAGACGGCGCATTCGCATGGGCTCATCCTACGGATCGGCGCAGCGCTCTCCGCCGCGTGTGCAGCGGCGGCCCGGCCGCCGGTCAGGCGCTCCGGCCGGCGTGCGGACGGGTCGGCCGGCACGTAGGGTGCGCGCATGGAGACCAGCCTGAATCGGCGAACATTCCTGGCGCGGACCGGGCTCGCCACCGCTGGTGCCGGAGCGCTCGCGGCCGGGATCACCGGGGTGGCCGGCTGTAGGACCGATGACGGTGCCGCGGCCCAACCCGGCACCAGCCCGCCGCAGGTGTCCCCGTTCGACCCGAACGACTGGGCGAGCGTGCGGGCGCAGTTCGATCTCGATACGCAACTGGGCCAGTTCGCCGCCTTCGTGCTGGCGTCGCACCCGGCGCCGGTCCGGGCCGCGATCGCCGTGTACCGGGACAGCCTGGACCGCGACACGGTGGCCGCCACCGCCGACGAGGTGCAACTCGAGGATGCGGCCAGGGGTGCGGCCGCGGAGTACCTCGAGGTTGCCGCCGAGGAGATCGCGCTGACCGACAGCACGACCATGGGGCTGGGTCTGACCTACCACGGGCTGCGGCTGCGGCCTGGAGACCACATCCTGACCTCGACCCACGACTTCTACGCCACCCACGAGGCATTGCGGCTGGCCGCGGCCCGGACCGGCGCCACCGTGCAGCGCATCCCGCTCTACGACGATCCGGCGAGCGCGGCCGTGGACCAGATCGTGGCCCGGGTCCGGGCCGGTATCCGGCCGGCGACCAGGCTGGTGGCGCTGACCTGGGTGCACTCGAGCACCGGGGTGAAGCTGCCGGTTCGGCAGATCGCGGACGCGATCGGCGAGGTGAACCGGAGCCGGTCCGAGGCGGACCAGATCCGGTTCGGGCTGGACGCGGTGCACGGTCTGGGCGCCGACCCGACCAGCCCGGCAGCGCTGGGCTGCGACATGTTCGTCTCAGGCACCCACAAGTGGCTGTTCGGGCCGCGCGGCACCGGGCTGGTCTGGGCCCGCCGGGACGCCTGGGACTCGCTCGCAGCGATCATCCCGACGTTCTCCGGGCCGAGCTTCGGCAACTGGTTCGACGGCGGGAGTGCACCGTTCGTGTTCGGTCTGGACGGAACACCTGGCGGGTTCCACTCGTTCGAGCACCGCTGGGCGCTGACCGACGCATTCGAGTTCCACCTCGCGATCGGCAAGGACCGGGTCGCGGCCCGCACCCAGGAGCTGGCCACCCGACTCAAGGACGGCATCGCCGGGCTGCCGAACGTCCGCCTGGTCACCCCGCGGGATCCGGCGCTGTCGGCCGGAATTGTGTGCTGCGACGTAGCGGGGCGGGATCCGCTCGAGGTCGTGGCGCAGCTCCGGTCCGATCATCGGGTGGTGGCCAGCGCGACCCCGTACCAGACCTCGTACCTGCGCCTTGGCCCGTCGATCGTGACCAGCCCGGAGCAGGTCGACGCCGCGGTCCGGGCGCTCGCCTCGCTCCAGTGAGTCCACGAGCGAGACTCCCCGTGATCATTACCGGCGATCTGCGCAAATGATCACCCAATTTGGGCGAATTGTCTGCGCAAACCGCCGGTAATGATCGCGGAGACGCGCGGGGCGCGATCAGGCGGCTTCGTGCCCCTCCATCGGGTACCGGCCGGACGGGGTCACGATCGTGCCCGCCTCACCGGCCAGAATCGCGGCCGCGTCCGGAAGCGCACCGATCGCCGCCATGTCGCCGGTGAGCTCGACGAACCGGCACACCGCCTCCACCTTCGGACCCATCGAGCCGGCCGGGAAGTTCTCCCGGCGCAGCTCGCCGGGCGTGGCATTCCTGATCTCGGCGGCGGCCGCCGTCTCGTAGCCGCGCTGCACCCGCGGCACGTCGGTCAGCAGCAACAGGACGTCCGCTTCGAGCGACTCGGCGAGCACGGATGCCGTCAGATCCTTGTCCACGACCGCCTCGACCCCGACCAGTTGGCCGGACTCGTCCCTGATCGTCGGCACCCCGCCGCCGCCGGCGCACACCACGATCGCGCCGGACTGCAGCAACAACCTGATCAGCCGGGTCTCCACGACGCGCAACGGCTTGGGCGAGGGAACCACCCGCCGCCAGTGGACACCGTCCGGTTTGACCGTCCAGCCGCGCTCGCTTGCCAGGCCTTTCGCGGTCGCCTCGTCATAGACCGGGCCGACGAACTTGGTCGGGTCGCGGAACGCCGGATCGGCCGCCGACACCAGGGTCTGGTTGATGAGCGCGCAGATCTGCCGGGTCGGCATCGCGTTCTGCAGGGACTGCAGCAGCCAATAGCCGATCATCCCCTGGGTCTGCGCGCCGAGCACATCGAACGGGTACGGCCCGGACAGCGAGGGATCAGCGGCCGACTGCAACGCGAGTAGCCCTACCTGCGGGCCGTTGCCGTGGGTCACCACGAGCTCATGGCCGGCGGCGACCAGTGCGGCTAGCGACCCGGTCGCGACCTGCACGTTGGCCCGCTGGACCTCGGCGTCGGGCTTCTGCCCGCGCTGCAGCAGTGCGTTCCCGCCCAGTGCGACCACGATGCGCATCCCGACCCCGCCCTTCAGTGCTCCCGCGTGCCAACCGTGATCAGCCTGGTCGCTGGGCTAGCTCCCCAGCGTGGCGACCATGATCGCTTTGATCGTATGCATCCGGTTCTCGGCCTGGTCGAACACGATCGAGTACGGCGCCTCGAATACGTCGTCGGTCACCTCGAGCGCGGCCATCCCGGTCTTGGCGAAGATCTCCTCACCGACCACGGTGTTGCGGTCGTGGAAGGCCGGCAGGCAGTGCATGAACTTCACGCCCGGATTCCCGGTTTTCTTGATCATCTCGGCGTTGACCTGGTAGTCCCGCAGCTGGGCGATGCGCGCGTCCCAGACTTCCTTGGGCTCCCCCATCGACACCCAGACATCGGTGTGCAGGAAGTCCACGCCGCGCACGCCATCGTCGACCGACTCGGTCAGGGTGAGCGTGGCTCCGGTCTCGGCGCCAACCTTGCCGGCCGCGTCCACCACCGACTGTTGCGGCCACAGTGCCTTGGGCGCCGCGATCCGCACGTCGCAGCCGAACATCGCGCCGGTGACCAGCAGCGAGTTACCCATGTTGTTGCGGGCGTCGCCGCAGTAGGCGAACGACACCGCGGACAGCGGCTTGTCGCTGTGCTCGTCCATGGTGAGGAAGTCGGCCAGCATCTGGGTCGGGTGCCAGTCGTCGGTCAGGCCGTTCCACACCGGCACCCCGGCGTACCGGCCGAGCTCCTCGACCAGGGACTGCTTGGATCCGCGGTACTCGATGCCGTCGTACATCCGGCCGAGCACCCGCGCGGTGTCCTTCATCGACTCCTTGTGCCCGATCTGCGAGCCGCTCGGATCGAGGTAGGTCACGTGCGCGCCCTGGTCGTGCGCGGCCACCTCGAACGCGCACCGGGTCCTGGTCGAGGTCTTTTCGAAGATCAACGCGATGTTCTTGCCGGTCAGCCGCGGCCGCTCGTAGCCGCCGTACTTCGCCGCCTTCAGCTCCTTGGCCAGCCCAACCAGGAAGCTCAGCTCGGCCGGAGTGAAGTCGAGCTCCTTGAGAAAGCTGCGATGCCGAAGGTTGACCGCCATGTCCCGCCCTTTCGTAACTCGTTCGTCCGGCCCGATACCTAGATTCCGTCCCGCTGGATCGGGCAGCTCATGCAGCGCGGCCCGCCCCGACCGCGGCCCAGCTCGCTGCCCCGGATCGTGATGACCTCGATCCCGTTCCGGCGCAGGTGGGTGTTCGTGGTCACGTTGCGCTCATACGCCAACACCACGCCCGGCTCGATCGCGAGCACGTTACAGCCGTCGTCCCACTGCTCGCGAGCCGCCGCATGGACGTCCTGGGTCGCGGTGAGGACCCTGATCTCCGGCTCACCCAGGGCGGCCGCGATCGCCTTGTACATGTCGTCGGCCGGGTGGTCGGTGACGTTCAACTCGCTCGGGGAGTCGCCCGGCTCGATCGTGTACGCGGGCAGCAGGCCCATCCCGGCGTACGCGATGAACGTGTCCGGGGCGATCTGGGTGAGCACGGTGTCCAGGTGCATGAACGCCCGCGCCTTCGGCATGTTGAGCGCGACGATGCGCTTGACCTTGCCGTCGTAGAACAACCGTCTGGCCAGCCGCTCGACACCCTGCGGCGCGGTCCGCTCGCTCATCCCGACCAGGACCGAGCCGCGGCCGAGGACCAGCACATCGCCGCCCTCGATGGTGGCCCTGCCGTCCGCGGTGCCCTCGGACCAGATGTTGAAGTCCGCCCCGGCGAACATCGGGTGCCAGCGGTAGATCGCCTCGTAGTGGATGGTCTCCCGGCGCCTGGCCTTCCACCGCATCGAGTTGATCGAGACCCCGTCGTAGATCCAGCAGGACGTGTCCCTGGTGTACACGTGGTTGGGCAACGGCCAGAGGACGAAACCGTCCGGGTCCATCACGTGGAACGCGACCGAGTTTGGCTCCGGAATCTGCTCGAGCAGCTCGCGTTTGGTCAGGCCGCCGATGAACAGCTCGGCGAGCTCGTCGGGCTCCCGGCTCTCGAAAAACTCACGCAGGGCGTCGATCGCCAGTGGCCCGTGGGCCCGCTCGTCCAGGATGTGGTCGAGGATGTACTTCTTCGCCTCTGGCACCGCGATCGTCTCGCGGATCAGGTTGCCCAGCAGGTAAACGACGACCCCGCGGTCCCGCATCGCGTCCGCGAACGCGTCGTGCTCCTCCCTGGCCCGCTTGACCCAGAGCACGTCGTCGAACAGCAGCTCGTCCTTGTTGGCCGGGGTCAGCCGTTTCAGCTCGAGGTCGGGGCGATGCAGGATGACCTGCCTCAGCTGTCCAACCTCGGACTGCACGTCGAGCTGCCGCGCCGGCTTGCTCAGCTGGGCCATGTGGGCCTCCGCATCCGTCACCTCCACCAGGCTCGACCCATGATCTAGTGACCATGCCGGGTCGATGGCCCGAAGGCTACCTAGACTACGAAGAACCGCCCACCTGGTCGATGACGGGCCTGGGTGCCCCCATTTGACCAGTGTGCGGTCAGCCGGGCCGGGTGGCGGTGTCCGGATCGCCAGGTTCACTAGCCCGGACCCGGGATAGCCGGGATAGACGCGCGGACGGGCGCCGCCGCTGCGACCAGCGGCGACGCCCGACCTTGATCACCTCAGGTAGGCCCGGCCCGGGTTGGACAGGACGTCGAGCCAGACGAAGTCCCTGATCGCGGCCAGGCTGGCCGCGGACGAGTCCACCCGGGTATTGCCGACCATGTGGAAGTTGGCTGCGTTCCAGTACACCAGCGCCTTTAGCTTCGGGAACTGGGCGAGCTGCCTGCCGGCCGAACGGAAGAAGTCCGGCTTGTAGCTGGGGTCGTCGGCCGGGTCGTCGACGCCCCACTCGCCGAGCATGACGGGCTTGCTCGGGTGCTTCGTCGTCGCCCAGGTGTAGAACCCCCGCCATGTGGAGCCGGCCGGATTCTGCACCCGGTCGACCATGCCGGCGAAGTCGCTGCGCCAGATGTCGCCGGTGCCGAACGCGTACGGGTCCTCGGCGATCCAGTCGACCACGTCGTCACCCGGGTAGAGTGTGTCGAACCAGGGCACGTCGCCCCAGTGCGGCGCGCCGACGTAGCCGACCACGGTCACCACGTTGGCCGCGCCGTTGGTCCGCAGGACCTGCACCACGTGCCGGAAGAACGCGCGGAAGTCGCTTGCGGTCTGGCCGGAGCCCGAGGTCTGGTTCACCTCGTCCTCCATCTCCGCGTTCAGGGAGAGGAAGAACGGATCGGGATGGGTCGACTTGATGTGCTGGGCGAGCCGGACCAGGAATCCGTCGGCCGCGCCATCGGCGACAGCCCGCCAGGTCAGGCCGGTCGGCCGCCAGTTGATGAACAGGATCCGGTTGCGGCCGGGCTCGAAGGCCCGGTTCATCTCGCCGGCCGTCGGGAACAGCACGCCCTGGCCGCGGTGGTAGTAGTGCGCGATGTCGGCCGGCCGTTGCAGCTCCGCCTCCACGTCGACCATGGCCTGGTCGTACGATTCTCCCCCGATCGGATTTCCGGCCACGCCCCACCACACCCCACAGCTCGGCACCAGCTTGTCCGAGATCGAGCACGGGCCGGACGATCCGGACCTGGTGGGCTCGCCAGGCGGCGTGGTGGACGGGCTGGGGTTCGGGTTGGGTCGGTTGGTCTCCGAGATGGTCGGCGGGATCGACGGGTTCGGCAGCGCGATCGGCTGATCCGGGTCGGTACCTGGGGTGGGCGTGTTCGGCGTGACCACTCGAAGCCGCGGTGTGGTCTTCGCGCCGGACTCGGACGAGGCCAGCTCGGTGGTGCCGGTCTTTGCCCGGCGCACCACGGCAAACGAGTAGATGCCCTGCTCCCCCAGCAGCTCGGGGAACTCCACGACGATCCGCTGCTTGCCGGATCCGACCTGGGCCGTGGCCAGCAGCCCGGTCCGCGCCGGCGCGGTCTTCTCGCTCAGTGTGCGTTCGTTCCAGCCGATCTCGGTGGCGTAGAACTCGAGCTCGCCGGCGTCCCCGGTGACGTTAAGCTCCAGCTGCGGCGCGTGGCGCTCGGGCAGCTGGCCCAGGTCGAACTTCAGGTAGCCGACGTGCCGGGCGTTGGACTGGCCGCCGACCCGGACCTCGGTCGCGTTCCAGTCGTGCGGCGCCGGCCTGGCGGTGTTGGTGTAGCCGTCGTCGATGGGCACGGCGCCGATGACTTCGGCGACGTTCGAGTGCTGCAAAATCCCGATGCCGGCAACCATGACGGCCATGATCGCGAGCACTTGAATGGACGTACGGGCGGCGAATCGCCGCCCGCGCCGATGCCGACCATATCGATAAAGCCGGTCGTCCTCCGGTAATCCGGAACCGCGCTGCAAGGGAACACCCCTTCAGGTCGCCAGTGACACCGATGCGGTGGTCTCCCGCCGCGCCGGGCACCCCGTGGCCGAACCGTTATACCAGAGTCGGCTCACGAGCGCAGCCACCCGAACCGGTTGTGCTCGGAATCCAGACCCGCGGGTTTCGGCGTCCAGAGCTGCGGGTTCGGCGTTCAGAGCTGCGGGTTCGGCAGCCGGGTCAAGGCCTGCTCGATGCGCTGTTCCGGCAGCTCGAAGTCCTCCATCTCGCCGGACAGGTAGTGGTCGTAGGCGGTCATGTCGAAGTGGCCGTGCCCGCACAGCGCGGTCAGGATGACCTTCTCCTCACCGGTCTCGGCGCACCGGCGGGCTTCCTCGACCGCGACCGCCAGCGCATGGGTCGGCTCGGGCGCCGGCACGATCCCCTCGGTCCGGGCGAACAGCACGCCGGCCTCGAAGCACTCGCGCTGCGGCTTGGCCACCGCCTCGATCAGGCCTAGCTCGTAGATGTGCGAGAGCAGCGGGCTCATGCCGTGGTAGCGCAACCCGCCGGCGTGGATCGGGTCTGGAACGAAGGTGTGGCCGAGGGTGTGCATCTTGAGCAGCGGGGTGAAACCGGCGGTGTCACCGAAGTCGTAGGTATAGATCCCGCGGGTCAGCGACGGGGCCGCGGTCGGCTCCACAGCGCGGATCACCGGGTCCATCCGGCCGGCCAGCTTCTCGCGCAGGAACGGGAAGGACAGTCCGGCGAAGTTGGACCCGCCACCGGTACAACCGACGATCAAATCGGGCTGCTCGCCGACCTGGGCCATCTGCTTGAGTGCTTCCTCGCCGATGATCGTCTGATGCAGCAGGACGTGGTTGAGCACGCTGCCCAGCGCATACCTGGTGTCGTCCCTGGCGCCGGCCTGCTCGACCGCCTCGCTGATCGCGATGCCGAGGCTGCCCGGCGAGTCCGGCTCGTCGGCGAGGATCTTCCGGCCGGCCTCGGTCACGTCCGAGGGGCTGGCGTGCACGGTCGCGCCCCAGGTCTGCATCAGCGAGCGCCGGTAGGGCTTCTGGTCGTAACTGGCCCGCACCATCCAGACCTCGCACTCCAGGCCGAACTGGGCGCAGGCAAACGCCAGCGCGCTGCCCCATTGGCCGGCGCCGGTCTCGGTGGTGAGTCGCCGGACGCCCTGCTCGGCGTTGTAGAACGCCTGCGGGACCGCGGTGTTCGGCTTGTGCGAGCCGGCCGGGCTGACTCCTTCGTACTTGTAGTAGATCCGAGCCGGGGTGCCCAGCGCCCGCTCCAGCCGGCGGGCCCGGATCAGCGGGGTCGGCCGCCACAACCGGAACACGTCGAGCACCGGCTCCGGGATGTCCACGTAGTCGTCGCCGGTCACCTCCTGACCGATCAGCGCCATCGGGAACAGCGGAGCCAGGTCGTCCGGGCCGACCGGGGCGAGGGTGGCCGGATGCAATGGCGGGGGCGGCGGTGCGGGAAGCGCGGAGATGATGTTGTACCAGCGTCGCGGCAGTTCGGACTCGTCGAGAAGGATCTTCGTAGCCACTGCCATCGGGTCCCTTCGAGGTCGCGGGACGGCGGGCTAGCCGCCAGACCCTGCTCGGACAGTAGATCGGGGCGAGTTCCCCGGATACCCGCCTGGGCCGATCGACTCGCTCATCTGCTCCCGGACCGCGCGCCGCAGGATCGCGCCGTTGCGGTTGCGCGGGACATCGCCGCGTACCGCGATCAAATGCGGCACCAGCTGGGCCGGCAGCCGCTCGCCGCAGAACTCGCGCAGCTGGTCGTGCAGCACCGCGGCACCCGGCCGGCCCACCACCACCGCCGCGATCCGCTGCCCGAACCGCGGATCGGGCAGGCCGACCACCGCACAGTCGGCGACCGCGGGATGCTCGAGCAGCACGTGCTCGACCTCGGAGGGGAACACCCCGAGCCCGCCGGTGACGATCAGGTCGTCCTTGCGATCCAGGATGGTCACGTAGCCGTCCGCGTTCATCACCGCGATGTCGCCGGTGCGCAGCCAGCCGTTGCGCAGCGTCGCACCGGTGTCCTGGTCGTTGTTCCAGTACCCGACGAACACCTGCGGCCCGCGGACCAGCAGCTCGCCGGCCGAACCCACCGGCAGGATCCGGCTCGGCTCCTGCTCGTCGACGATCACGACGTCGGTGCTCGGCAGCGGCAGGCCGGCGGTGGAGCTGCGACCAGTGGCTGAGAGCGGGTTCATCAGCGCGAGACCGGCGCACTCGGCCAGGCCGTAGGAGTTGGCTACCGGCGCCCCGGTCTTGGCCGCGAACCGTTCGGCCAGCTCCGACGGCAGGTCCACCAGGCCGGACACGCAGCTGCGCAGCGAGCGCAGGCTCCGCTTGCGCAGATGTGGCCAGTCGACCAGGTCGGCGAAGATGCCCGGGGTGCCGGCCAGCGTGGCCGGGCCCCATTCCTTGGTCGCCGCGATCGCGTCGGCGAGCTCTCCGGTCGGCACCAGCACGATCGTGCTGGCCGCCAGCACCGCGCCGATCAGGCCGAGCACCAGCGCGTGCGGGTGATGCAGCGGCAGCACCGCCAGGGTGGCCTCCTCGCCGCGCTCCAGATCCGGATCCCAGACCGCGCTCTGGTAGGCGGCGGCCACCAGATTGCGGTGGGTGAGCATGGCTCCCCGCGGGCGGTCAACCGCGCCGGCGGTGTAGAACAGCGCGGCGAGATCGTGGTCGGGACGGATCTGCTGCTGCTTGGCCGGACCGGGCGAGCCTTCGAGCAGCTCGTCGAAGTACAGCACCTGGGCGCTGGCGGGCAGCTGGGCGGACAACCCCTGGCGCAGGTTCCGGCCGCGGGCCGAGGGCACCGCCATCCGGGTGCGCACCCGCCGGGGGAGGAACTCGGTCAGCGGTGCGACCACCACGTCGCGCAGCGCGGTGCCGGCTCGAGCCGCCGAAACCAGCTCGTAGCTGGACTCGGCCGCCACCACGATCTCGGCCTCGCAGTCGGCCAGCCGGTAGCGCAGCTCGGACGCGCTGAACTCGGGGTTGAGCGGCACCGCGATCGCCCCGAGCCGCAGCGCCGCGAAGAACGTGAGCACGAACTCGGGGCAGTTCGGCAGCACCATCGCGACCCGGTCGCCCCGCGACACGCCGAGCTCGCGCAGGGATCCGGCGAGCAGATCGACCTGTTGCCGTAACCGCTTGTAGTCAATACTGCGCCCGAAGTAACCGAGCGCCGGAGAGCGCGGGAAGTCGGACGCCGCCTCGTCCAGCAACGCGGTCAGCGGGACCGATGGAACCGCCACCGCAACCGGCACCCCAGGTCCGTATTGCCGGTGCCAAGGTCGTTGTTCATACCCGCTTTGCCGCACGTCGCATTATCTCCGCACTTCGGCCAACCGGCGCTACTCGGTGGCCAGGAACCCGAGCACATCCTGCCGGGTCACGATCCCGATCGGCTTGCCGTCGTCCAGCACGACCGCGGCGTCGGCCTTCTCCAACGCGGCCATTGCCGCGCTCACCGGTTCGCCGGAGCCGATCATCGGCAGCGGCACCGACATGTGGCTCTCGATCCGGTCGGCCAGGTGGGCCCGCCCGGCGAACAGCGCGTCCAGCAGATCGCGCTCGGACACCGCGCCGATCACCTCGGCGGCCATCAGTGGCGGTTCCTGCCTGACCACCGGCATCTGGGACACCGCGTACTCGGCCAAGATGTCGATCGCCTCGCGCACGGTCTCGTTCGGGTGCACGTGCACGAACTGCGGCATCTTCGCGTCTTTGCGGGCCAGGATCTCCTTGACCGTGTCCGGCTCCTCGGTGCCGAGGAAGCCGTAGTCGGCCATCCACTCGTCGTTGAAGATCTTCGATAGGTAGCCGCGGCCGCTGTCCGGCAGCAGGATCACCATCACGTCATCCGGGCCGAGCCGCTCGGCCACCCGCAGTCCGGCCACCACCGCCATCCCGCAGGAGCCGCCGACCAGCAGCCCTTCCTCGCGGGCCAGCCGCCGGGTCATCTGGAACGAGTCCTTGTCCGACACCGCAACGATCTCGTCGCAGATCTCGCGGTCGTAGGCGACCGGCCAGAAGTCCTCGCCCACGCCCTCGACCAGATAGGGCCGGCCGGTCCCGCCGGAGTAGACCGAGCCCTCCGGGTCGGCCCCGATCACCTGGAGCCGACCCTGCGACGCCTCCTTGAGGTAGCGCCCGGTGCCACTGACGGTTCCCCCGGTGCCCACGCCGGTCACGAAATGCGTGATCCGGCCTTCGGTCTGCTCCCACAGCTCGGGACCGGTGGTCTCGTAGTGCGAGCGCGGGTTGGCCGGGTTGGAGTACTGGTCCGGCTTCCAGGCACCGTCGATCTCGGCAACCAGCCGGTCGGAGACGTTGTAGTACGACTCGGGATGCTCGGGCGGCACCGCGGTCGGGCACACCACGACCTCGGCGCCGTACGCCTTCAGCACGTTGATCTTGTCGGCGGCCACCTTGTCCGGCACCACGAACACGCATCGGTAGCCGCGTTGCTGGGCCACGATGGCCAGCCCGACGCCGGTGTTGCCGGACGTCGGTTCGACAATCGTGCCGCCCGGTCGCAGCGCGCCGGACCGCTCGGCATCGGTAATCATTCGCAGCGCGATCCGGTCTTTGACCGAGCCGCCCGGGTTGAAGTACTCGACCTTGACCAAGATCAGCGGTCGGAGTCCCTGGGTCACCCGGTTGAGCCGGACCAGCGGAGTGTTGCCGACCAGGTCGACCAGGGAGTCGTAGTAGCGCACGGAGCGTAAGCGTAGTCGTCGGCTACGCTCGCCTGACCGGCTCGACCCAGCACCGTGTAGGGGTGTCCAGGAGGACATACCCCGGCCGGCTATACCTCGGACGCACGCGAGGAGGTCGCATCAGTGGCCCGGCCACCCGCTCTCGAGCTCGTTCCCGGTGTCTACCGGATCCCAACCGCGCCCGCGGATCTGATCAACTCATATCTGTTCAAGGATCAGGACGGTCAGCTCACCCTGGTCGACGCCGGCCTCAGGACCGCACCCAAACGGGTCGTAGCGGCGTTGCGCTGGCTGGGTTACAACCCGGCCGACGTGACCCGGATCGTGCTCACCCACGCGCATCCTGATCACGCCGGCGGCTTGGCGAAACTGGCCGCACAGACCGCGGCGACGGTGACCGCGCACGAGCGCGACGCGAGCTATCTACGCGCCGGCAAGGCGCCGGCAAGGGATGTCACGCTCACCACCGGCCGGCTGTTCAACCGGTTCGGCAGCGGCAGGTTCAGTGCGACCGAGGTCGGTGCCGAGCTGGTGGACGGGCAGCTGCTCGACGTGGGCGGTGGAGTCGAGGTCATCCATACCCCCGGCCACACGCCCGGGCACGTGGCCCTGCTGCATCGCGGCTCCGGCGTCCTGATCACCGGTGACGCGATCTTCAACGTGCGCGGGATGCGCTGGTCACCGAAGGCCCTGTGCACCGACTTCGCGCTAACCAGGAGCACGGCCAACCGGCTGGGCGAGCTGGACTACACGATCGCCGCCTTTACCCACGGTCCCGAGATCCGCTACAAGGCTCGGGAGGAGATCCGCGCGTTCCTGCGCAGACAGGGAGTCCATACGTGAGCCGAGCTCGCCGAGCCCGCCGCATTGCGATGGCGGCGGCATACGGGGGTGGTGGGGTCGGCGTGCTGCTGTCTGCTGCGACCGGGCTTCTGCTGGCCGAGGCCAAGCTGGCCAGGCGGACCGTGGGCAAGCTGAACGGGACGGCGCCGGATGCGCAGGGTACGTATCGCGCCGGGCCGGCCGGTTCGGTCGACCTGGTCGGCGCGGCCGGGAGCGGCTCGAGCGTGGAAGCGATCCAGCTGGTCATGCTCGGCGACTCCACCGCGGTCGGGCTCGGGCTGACCGATCCGGTCCAGACCCCTGGTGCGCTGATCGCGTCCGGGCTGGCCAGCATCTCCGGCCGGTCGGTACGGGTCAGCTCGGTGGCCTTCAGCGGCGCGCAGTCCACCGACTTGGACGGCCAGATCGACGAGGCCCTGGCCAAGGTGCGAGCACCGGACGTGGCCGTCATGCTGATCGGCGCGAACGACGTGACCCACGGGGTGCGGCCTTCGCTGTCGGTGCGCCGGCTGGCCGATGCGGTCACCCGGCTGCGCGCCGCGGGCAGCGAGGTCGTCGTCGCAACCTGCCCCGACCTCGGCACGGTAGAGCCGATCGCGCAGCCGTTGCGGTATCTGGCCAGGCGCTGGTCAAGGCAGCTGGCCGCGGCCCAGACCATCGCGGTGGTCGAGGCCGGCGGCCGGTCCGTCTCGTTCGGCGACATCCTCGGCCCGGAGTTCTCCGCCCGGCCACGAGAGATGTTCGGACCTGACCGGTTCCACCCGTCCGCGACCGGATACGCCAGCGCCGCGATGGCGCTGCTTCCCTCGGTCTGCGCGGCTCTGGGCTACTGGCCGGACGAGGAGGGCGAACCGGACTACCGGCGCGGCGAGGGCGTGCTCCCGGTGGCGCTGGCCGCGGTCGAGGCGGTGGAATCCGCGGGCACCGAGGTGGCCGGGGCGTCGGTGGCCGGCCGGGAACGCGGTCCGCGCGGTCGCTGGGCGCTGCTGCGCCGGCGGGATCCGATCGTGACCCAGCGGCCCGGATAGGCCCAGGCGCCGACGCGGGTCCGGCGGCCGGAAATCCCAGCTAGCCGGTCACCATGGGGCCCGGATAGCGTTGGGGTTACCCTGCAGTAGTGCAAGGAGTCGGCATGCCCGAGGCAGTCATCGTCGCCACCGCCCGTACCCCGATCGGGCGCGCGGTGAAGGGATCCCTGAAGGACGTGCGGCCGGATGATCTGGCCGCCTCGATCATCGCCTCGGTGCTGGCGAAGGTTCCCGAGCTTGATCCGGCCGAGCTGGATGATCTGTACCTGGGCTGTGCCGAGCCGGAGGGCGAGCAAGGCCTCAACCTGGCCCGCCGGGTGGCCGTGCATCTCGGCTACGACCAGCTGCCCGCGGCCACGATCAACCGGTTCTGCGCCTCGTCGCTGCAGACCACGCGGATGGCCTACCACGCGATCAAGGTCGGTGAGGGATCGGCATTCATCTCGGCGGGTGTCGAGTGCGTTTCCCGCTACCCGGCCTTCACCGGCGCCGGCGAGGGAGCTGACCGGTTCTACCACCCGGACTACACGCAGGCCCGGCAGCGCAGCGCGGCGATGGCAGCTTCGAACGAGACCTGGCACGACCCGCGCGAGGACGGCGAGCTGCCCGACGTCTACCTGGCGATGGGCCAGACCGCGGAGAACCTGGCGACCTCCCGCGGTATCTCACGGGAGCGGCAGGACGCGTTCGGCGTCCGGTCCCAGAACCTGGCCGAGAAGGCGCTGGCCAACGGATTCTGGGAGCGGGAGATCGTGCCCTATACATTGCCGGACGGCACGGTGATGAGCCGGGACGACGGCATCCGGCCGGGGACCACGATCGAAGGCGTTGCCGGGCTCAAGCCGGCGTTCCGTCCGGCCGGCACGGTCACCGCCGGCAACTGCTGCCCGCTCAACGACGGAGCGGCCGCGGTCGTCGTGATGTCCGACCAGCGTGCCAGGGAGCTCGGGATCGCTCCGCTGGCCAGGGTGATCTCGACTGGGGTGTCCGCACTCTCGCCGGAGATCATGGGTCTAGGCCCGGTCGAGGCGTCCAAGCGGGCGCTGGCTCACGCCGGCATGTCGATCTCGGACGTGGATCTGGTAGAGATCAACGAGGCGTTCGCGGCCCAGGTGCTGCCGTCCGCCGACGATCTCGGGCTCGATCCGGAGCGGCTCAACGTCAACGGAGGCGCCATCGCGATCGGGCACCCGTTCGGCATGACAGGAGCCCGGATCCTCACCACGTTGATCAACTCGCTGCAGTTCCACGACAAGTCGATCGGGCTGGAGACGATGTGCGTCGGCGGCGGTCAGGGCATGGCGATGGTCATCGAGCGGCTGTCCTAGCACTACGCCGCTCCCTTCTGTCCATGATCGCTGTTTTCGTGATCCCTCTCGGGCGTTTGCCCAGGTCGGGCGACAGAGAGATCATGAAAACGGCGATCATGACAGGGTGGGGTCGGCCGCGCTTGCCGGACCGGGCTCAGTCCCTACCGGACCGGGCTCAATCGCTACCGGACCGGGCTCATTCGCTACCGGACCGGGCTCAGTCCCTAGAGGGTGAGCCGCAGCTCGCGCAGGGTGGCGAGCAGCTCCTCGATCACCCCCGCGAGCGCGCGGCGGCCGGATCGAGTCCAGATCATGGTCATCTGCG